>CAMAEX010000069.1:0-8646 GCA_945832065.1 uncultured Clostridia bacterium
CCGTCAGCTTTGACGGTGTACTGATATGTGCCGTCGGGCAGAGCATACACGCCGTTATCAGCCGTCTGTGTGCCACCGACGCTGTGCGTCACGGTGATCTCCGCGTTTTCGATGGCTGCGCCGCTTTCGTCCGTCACGGTGAAGCTGACGGAATAACGAGCCGCCTCGGTCAGAGTTACGATGAGAGCATCGTTTTCGCCGGTTACGGTAAAGCTTCCGCTTTTTGTCAGATAACCGAATTTGGACACTTCATAGGTGTATTCGCCCTTGGGCAGGCGTGCTTTTTCACCGAGCGGCATTTCCTCGTTGTCGGCGTTATGGATCACAATGCTCGCGTCGGCGGGGGAGAGCGTCAAGGTGATCGGATAGGTTTTTACATTCAAAGTAACAACGATGCGAAGACTCGTACCGTTGACCGTAAAGCTGCCCTCGACCGGGTCACATTCCTCACGAGTCACAGTGTAAGTATATGTACCGCTCAGAAGGTTATAGTTGCCGTCTGCTTCGGCGGCGATCTCCGTTCCCTCTGCATCGTAAACTGTGACGCTCGCGTCGGTATAGTTGATCTCAAATACCACAAGGAGCTTTGCCGACGGATCCTGCCATGCAAGGATCGGATAGCCGCCGTTCAAATTGTTTTTGTCCTCTACAAAGCTGCCGCCCAGGTCAAGCACCGTCTGTGCGGATTTCATGGCATCCATGCTGACTGCTTTCACATCGCCGCTGCCGCTTCCGATGGGAATCGTTCCCTCTAAGCAGACGCAGCTTGTAACCGTACCCCCGTTATAGCCGACAATGCTGCCTGCGTAATTGTAGCTGCCTTCCATGGTGAGTGTGACCGTGCCGAGATGATAGCACGAAGCAATGGTGCAACCGGAGGAGACCTGCGCGGTAATGCCGCCTGCACGGGTGCCGCTGATCGCGCCGAGGTTATAGCATTCGGAGATATCGCCGTAGAAGACATAGCCTGCAATGCCGCCGGCGTGATTGTTGTTGCCCGAGGTCACATCGCCTGCGTTAAAGCAACGCGTAATGCGCGATTTTGCCGTGGAATTGCCGTCCATCTGTCCGCAGATACCGCCGACATAGGTCGAGCTGCCGCGCACGGCAGCATAGCTTGCGCAGTTTTCAACCGTTGCCGATTTGAGATAGCCGACAATACCGCCGACATAGCGCTTGCCCTGCACGCAGCCGCTCACGATCACTCCGCGCACAAGCGCACCTTCTCCGAGATAACCGAACAGACCGATATAGTCACTTTCACTGACAATTGAGAGGTTTGTGATGGTGCTGCCGATGTAATTGCCCTTAAACTGCGCCGTGTTGCTGCCAATGGGCGTAAAGGGCACCAGCCCCATGTCAAGCCCCTTGGTTTGAATGAACCATGTGCCCGCAAAGTCGTTGCCGGCCGCGACGCACGCGGAGAGATAGGCAAGCTGTTCGCCGTTCTCGATTTGATAAGGATCCTGCTCCGTGCCGCTGCCACCTGCGAAAGCGGTAGCGACCGTGCCATCCCATTCCTCGCCTGCGACCATTGCCACAGGAACGGTCTGCGCCTCCTTGGTCATTGTAAAGCTGCCGCGCGCGGTCTTATAGCCCGCAGCTTTGACCGTATAGGTATACTCGGCGGGAACAAGGCTGTAAGAGCCGTCCGGCTGCGCCTGCATGACGGTATCGCCGTGTTTGACGGTAACGATCGGGGTAATGCCCTCTGCAAGTCCGCTGATGTCAAAGGTGAGGCTCTGACCCGAAAGGGCGGTCATGCTTACGGGAATCTCCAACGCTGCGTCGGATACCGTAAAGCTGTCCTCCGCAGTCTCATAGCCGAACGCCTCTGCGCGATAGGAATAACTGCCTGCGGGAAGAGATATCCTGCAATCCGTAACGGGGTGCTCCGTCGTGTTCGCATCCGTCACGGTGATCTGCGTCCCTTCGGGGCAGCCGGTAAAGGTAACGGGATAGCTCGCCGTCACGCGGAAGTTCTTCAGGCGCAGACAGTCCTCTCCGTGATTACCGGAGCTGTCTTTCTTATAGCCAATCTGCACCGTGTCGCCGGAATGGACCTCCATAGAATAGGAGGCATATTCCGTCATGATGCCGGAATAGTTGCCCATCTGACTGCTGTGAAGGTCACTGCCGTTTACCACCACCGACATATAGTCGTAGTTTTTTTCGCTGGAGATCAGATAGTCAAATTCCAGTGCTGCGTCAAGAGAGAATTGCAGAGTGATCGCCGCAAAGCTGCTGCTATATCCCGCATTGCAGGAGACCAGCACTCCCTCCTCCAAATATTCGCCATAGGGATAGCTTGCGTCGTTCTCTACGCTTGCTACCGTTCCGATGCCTGCGAAGAAGCTATCAAAGGACGCCTCCGCAGCAACCGCCGGAATACAGCCAAGCACAAGAATCAGCGCAAGAAATCCTGCCAGCCATCGTTTTTTCATACTGTTTCCTTCCTTTCAATAAAAAATAACAACCGTGGCGAATTTCTTCGCCACGGCCGTTTTCCCGTGTCAAATGCGCACAGAGAAGCCTCTGTGCGTAATTCACTCTTGTAGGTCTTCTGACTCATGCTTCGGAGGATACTCCACGACCAAACCGCCCAAGCCTTCTCGGGTTTCCCCAATGACCGACTTTCGTCAAACGAGCGGCAGGTCTTGCATATACAGCGCCGGTTGGCGTTGCAGGTTCTAACTGCATTCCCTTGTCCATCGTACGCCGTGCCGAAACCCGACGCACGCCACAAAAGCTATGAAGTTTTTCTTCTGTATTCTATCACTGCCTGACGGAAAAGTAAAGTACTATTTGGCACTCACATTTATCTTCCTTGTAAGGAGATGATGACTATTTCGGGAGGATTGTTCAAACGGAAGGGAAACAGACTGTTGCCAAGACCACGGCTGACAACCATTGTTGTATCTCCTTTTGTGTAACAGCCATCCGTATAATCGGGGAAAAAGCCCTGATTCGGTGCAAATACGCCGCCGAGCAGGGGAAAGCGGAATTGACCGCCGTGTGCGTGACCGCTGAAAACCAGATCTGCACCCGCATCGCAATATAGATCGAACAGATCGGGACGATGTGAGAGGAGAACGGAGAAGTATGCAGGGTCTGACAGGACGCGCAGCTGTTCACTAAGCGCTCCCACGTCTGCGGTCATGCTCGGATCGTCCATGCCGATCAGAGCAATTCGATCTTCGCCGCGATAGAAAAATGTTCTCTCGTTATGCAGCACAGAAACACCGGTGGCTGTCATACGTTTTTCCAATACAGCGGCATCTTCGGGAATCCGCCCTTCATGATTGCCCGTTACATAATAGACAGGTGCGATCTCTACCGCAGCCTCGGCAAAAGACGCTGCGATCTCTACATCGGTATGCCGCGAGTCGATGATATCGCCCGAGATCACTATGATGTCAGGCGCGGCGTCACGGAGCGCGTCTAAAAGCTCTGCATTATCCTCGCCGAATTCTGCATTGTGCAGATCGGATATCTGCGCGATCGTAAAACCGTCAAAGGCTGCGGGAAGATGATCAAATGTAAGCGTGTGCCGTGTTGTAACGATCCGTTGATTGTCGTAGTAGATCCACATCGCAGCAGCTGTGAAAAAGAATACAAGTGCGATCAGAACAATACGCTTCCGTTTCATTTGCATCCTCCTTCATTAGGTTTTGATCCATTTTATCACTTTTTCTTTTTCTGTCAAGCCGCACTGCAACAATGGGGATACAGCTGGGAAAGCCGGTTGACTTATTTGAAAAAGCAGTATACTATATGAGAAGTGAGTGTGCTTCATAGCAAAGGGGGAAAAATGTTATGCCGCTGCAAATTGTTCGGAATGACATTACCAAAATGAAGGTGGATGCGATCGTGAATGCCGCGAACAGTGCTTTGCTCGGCGGCGGGGGAGTGGACGGCTGTATCCACCGCGCCGCAGGTCCGGAGCTGCTTGCCGAGTGCAGAACGCTGGGCGGCTGTGATACCGGCAGCGCCAAGCTGACCAAGGGCTACCGCCTTCCCTGTAGCTATGTCATCCACGCGGTCGGCCCTCGCTGGATCGACGGCAGGTACGGAGAACGAGCGCTGCTTACTTCCTGTTATCAAACCGCTCTCCGCCTTGCAAAGGAGAAGCATTGCGAAACGGTCGCTTTCCCATTGATCTCCTCAGGCATCTACGGCTATCCGAAAGCTGAGGCGCTCCGCGTTGCCATTGACACGATCAGCGCGTTTTTACTGGAAAATGATATGACCGTCTATATCGTCATTTTTGATAAGAAAGCATACCAAATCAGCGAAAAGCTATTTACGGATATTGCTGAGTACATTGATGACAATTATGTGGACGAGCATAGCGACACGGTTTTTGAGCGCAGCCGTCGGTTGTGTATGCCGCAGTGCGAAGCAGCGCTGCCGTGTGATGTCGAAAAGAGCGCGCCTTTGCCGCGTTCTCCCATGCCAATGCCTGCAAAAAAACCGCTCACGCTTGCAGACGCACTGGATCAAATCGACGAGAGCTTTTCCGAAATGCTGCTGCGGAAGATCGACGAAAAGGGGATGAAGGATGCCGAGTGCTATAAAAAGGCCAATATCGACCGCAAGCTTTTCTCCAAGATCCGCAGCGATAAGCTGTATAAACCGTCAAAGCCTACCGTGCTTGCCTTTGCCATTGCGCTGGAGCTGCCGTTGAGCGAGACGAAGGATATGCTGATGAAAGCAGGCTTTGCGCTGTCTCACTCCAATAAATTTGATATCATCGTAGAGTATTTCATCCAAACGGGGAATTACAATATCTTTGAGATCAATGAGGCGCTGTTTGCGTTTGACCAGTGCCTGCTGGGTACATAGGTTTGCGCGTATTTGTCGCCTGCCATGCGACCAAATCCGTTTCATCTCGTTGTATCATATGACTGCAAGGTAACAACCGAGCAGTCATATTTTTATCTATGGGAGGAACATAAAATGAAGAAAAACCTGACGGAAATCGTATTTATTCTGGATCGCAGCGGCTCCATGAGCGGATTGGAGTCTGACACCATCGGCGGCTTTAATTCCATGCTTGCCAAGCAGAAACGGGAGCAGGGAGAGGCGCTTGTCTCAACGGTTTTGTTTGATAACGTGTGTGAGGTGCTGCACGACCGCGTGGAGATCGGAAAGATTGCTCCTATGACAGAGCGGGACTATACCGTCCGCGGCTGTACGGCTCTGCTTGACGCAATCGGCGGCGCGATCCATCATATCGGAAATGTTCATAAGTATGCGCGCGCGGAGGATGTACCGGAGCATACCTTGTTCGTCATCACAACGGATGGAATGGAGAACGCCAGCCGCAGCTATACTGCGGAAAAGGTCAAACAGATGATCGAGCGGCAGAAGACGAAATACGGCTGGGAATTCCTGTTCCTCGGCGCAAACATTGACGCAGTGGAAACCGCACGCCATTTCGGCATTGCGCCGGATCGCGCTGCGAATTATCGCTGCGACAGCAAGGGAACTGCCTTGAATTTTGAGGTTTTAAGTGAAACCATCAGCGATGTTCGGATGAGCAAGCCTATCTGCGCAAGCTGGAAAAAGCGCATTGACGAGGACTACAAGGAGGGAGAGAGCTTCCGTTGAGCTGTCCTTTTTTGCGGTCTTGCTAAAACGCCGATTTTCTGCTATAATCATGGACAGCGGAGCGGTACGGCTATTCCGTAAATTGTCAAAAGGAGGCGGCATATGGCACGCTTTCGATGCTTAGTGCTCGACCATGACGATACGGTCGTCAGAAGCGCCGAGACCGTGAATTACCCTGCATTTGTTGAAAACCTTCAACAGACCTATCCGGAACGGCTGATCTCTTTGACAGAATTCAACCGCTATTGCTTTGACTACGGCTTTGCGGGGATGTGTCGTAATGTGCTGCATTTAAGTGAAGAGGAGCTCGACGCCGGTTTTGAATTCTGGAAACGCTATGTCCGCACGCACATTCCGCCTGCGTATGAGGGTATTGGCGGGATATTGCACCGCTTCCGCGCAGATGGCGGATTGATCTGCGTATCGTCCCATTCCAGCGTGGAGAATATCGCCCGTGACTATGAACGCAATTTTGGCTTTCAGCCGGATGCCGTTTACGCATGGGAACTGTCTGAAGAATTGAGGAAACCGAATCCCTATGCTTTGCAGGAAATCATGCGGCGTTTCTCACTGCGTTCGGATGAACTTCTGATGGTGGACGATATGAAAAACGGCTATGACATGGCGCATTCCTGCGGTGTACCCTTTGCCTGCGCCGGCTGGTCGCACTCCGATCCCGTGATTATTGACTTTATGCGCGAAAACAGCGATTACTATTTTGAGACCGTCGATGCGTTTGAAGCCTTCCTTTTTGGGCAAAAACAGACTTGACAGCAGTGATATAATGAATTTGAAGGGCGGTGAGCGGATGGAGAAGGGCGTAAAGATCATTGCAAAAAATCCTAAAGCGTTTCATGAGTATTTTGTGGAGGAGCGATTTGAGGCAGGCATTGAGCTGTTCGGCACAGAGGTCAAGTCCATCCGTCTCGGAACGCTTAATCTGAAAGACGCATGGTGCGCCGTGAAGGACGGCGAGCTTTGGATCCGCCAAATGCACATCAGCCCGTATGAAAAGGGCAACATTTTCAATAAAGATCCTATGCGTCCGCGACGCCTGCTGATGCACAAGCGCGAGATCATGCGCCTGTATTCCAAGGTCAAGCTGGAGGGCTATGCGATCATTCCGCTCTCCGTTTACCTGAAAAGTTCCAAAGTAAAGTTGGAAATTGCGCTCTGCAAGGGCAAAAAACTTTATGACAAACGGCAGGATGCCGCAAACAAGGACGCGCGCCGTCAAATCGACCGCGCTATGAAAGAAAGGAATCGCTGATATGGAGAATCCCATTGTAACCATCGAAATGGAAAACGGCGGCGTGATCACCGCAGAATTGTATCCCGATGTCGCGCCGCAGTCGGTATATAACTTTATCGCGCTGGCAAACAGCGGCTTTTATGACGGGCTGATCTTTCACCGTGTCATCCCGGGCTTTATGATCCAAGGCGGCTGCCCTGAGGGGACCGGAATGGGCGGCCCCGGCTATTGCATCAAGGGGGAGTTCCTGTTCAACGGCGTGGACAATAAGCTGAAGCATAAACGCGGCGTGCTGTCGATGGCAAGAGCGCAGTCCCCGAATTCCGGCGGCTCGCAGTTTTTTATCATGCATCAGGATGCGCCGCATTTAGACAAACAGTATGCCGCCTTCGGCAAGGTACTGACGGGCATGGAGGTAGTGGACGCTATCTGCAAGGTCAAGACCGACCGCAACGATCGTCCCGAGACAGAGCAGAAGATGAAGTCCGTCCGCGTCGATACGAAGGGCGAGACCTATCCGGAGCCAAAGAAGCTCAAGGATCCCTACGGCAGATTCTGATAAGCGTGTCCGTTACTTAGGCGGCGGATTGCCGCCTGAATATGGGGGCGTAACGGTTTCGACGGGGGCAGTGAGGCAGGAATAGCGGGTCGTGGCGCCTGACCACGATAAAACGGGCAACTTTTTTAAAAATTAACTGACAACAATCAGTACGCTCTGGCTGCCTAATTAGGCTTGGCCCATCCGCCCCGAAAGGTCCACGAGTCGGGCTCGGGTGTGATTTTTGTGGAGAACGTGCGTGCGGTAAGCTTTGCCCGTACCATGCATCAATGAAGCTACCGAATCCGTGAGGGTGTTCGTTCCCGCACGGATGAGGGAATGCAAATAACGACCTGCACCCGGAGAAGTTCCTGTCAAGCTGCTTTCGGACGGGGGTTCAACTCCCCCCGCCTCCACCAAACAGACATTGGACGAACACCTACTTTTTCAAAGGCGGTTTCGCCGTAGAAGTTCGCTTTTGATGTCAAAACAGAAAGTGAGGGTCAAGGTTTGATAACCTTGGCCCTCATTTTTTGTCTTAGGCGTCTTCGGTGTCTTCGCGCTGCTTCAGCCACTCTTCGAATGCCGCCTAGCCTTCCTCATTGTCGTAGTAGGCTCGGATTTCCGAAACCAAATGTCTTGCAAAGGAATCGATGATCGACTGCGGCAGCTCAATGTCAAACTTGTTTCGTTTGGACATCGGGCCCCTCCTTCGAAATTTGGTTTGCCGAATCATCGGCAGAGATGAGAAAACGCAGCCGCTTTGCAAGCGCCTGCGTGATGTCTTTGCAGTCTTTGATTGTAAGATAATTATACCGTCCTGTCAAACGCAAGTCAATGCTTCAAACCACCCCAAAAATCAGGAGGATATACTCATGAAAAAACTACTAAGCTGTGCGTTTAATATGGATACCGCCTGTGTGGAACTCCGTTTCTCAGATGGGAGCATTTGCTCCATTGATACCATCGCCGCGGAGAACGAAATCGCCCGTAAAATGTATGAGCGGGCAGAACTGGATTACCTGATCTACAACGACCCGCTGGCTTATGCGGATTTGATCCTCAACGGCGATCCGGAAGTGTGTCTGAAAACCGTAACGGAGTACAAACTGCTGGACTGATATAAACAAAAACGCCGCCAATGGAGCGCATGAGCTCGCTGTTGGCGGCGTTGCTTATTTGATTTCCTGTTCCAGACCACGGAACAGTTCGGAATTAAAGAACTCCTCGATGGTAATGCCCA
>CAMAEX010000070.1:0-8629 GCA_945832065.1 uncultured Clostridia bacterium
CGATGATCTTCAGCTCGCTTGCGGGCTTGCCCATCAGCTCAATGGCGCGCTTGGAGACAAAGCGGTGGGAGGTGCCGTGGAAACCGTAGCGGCGCAGATGATCCTTCTCATAATACTCCGTGGGAATGGCATAGCGGTATGCCTTCGGGGGCATGGTCATGTGGAACGCGGTGTCGAACACGGCGACCTGCGGCTTACCGGGCATGACCTTTTCGCACGCCTCAATGCCCATGAGGTTGGCGGGGTTGTGGAGCGGACCGAGGGGGATGCAGTCGCGGATCGCCTGCTTGCAGGCTTCGTCGATGATGCAGGACTCGACAAATTTGTCGCCGCCGTGCAGGACGCGATGACCGACCGCGTCGATCTCGTCAATGGACTTGAGCACGCCGTATTCGGGATCGACGAGGATGGAAAGAACCGCCTCGATCGCTTCGGAATGGGTGGGCATCGGAATGTCGCGCTCGACCTTGATGTCCTTCGCGGGTACCTTGTGGGTCAGTCTGCCGTCAATGTAGATGCGCTCGCAAAGACCCTTTGCAAAGACCTCACCCGTTTCGGGGTTCATGAGCTGGTACTTCAGAGACGAGCTGCCTGCGTTGATAACGAGAATGTTCATAGTTGCGTCAACTCCTGTATTTTTTCTTGTTTCATTTTTTGGCTTTTCGTGATAGTATTAACACATACCCTGTTATTCTATAATAGATTTCTCCGTGTGGCAAGTGCTTTTTTGGAAATTGAGGGATTTTTTATGAAAACAGTCGGCATTATCTGCGAATACAACCCCTTTCATAACGGTCATGCGAAGCAGCTCGCTGCGATCAACGGCGTGAAGGTCTGCCTGATGAGCGGGAACTATGTCCAAAGAGGCGAGCCTGCGCTGCTGGACAAATATACCCGCGCAAAGGCGGCGGTGCTGTGCGGAGCGGATCTTGTGCTGGAGCTGCCGCTGACCTATGCGATCTCCTCGGCGGAGCGGTTTGCACGGGGCAGCGTGGAGGTATTGACGCGCCTCGGCTGCATCGACGGTCTGTGCTTCGGCAGCGAGAGCGGAGAGATTGAGAATATTATGTCAACTGCAGGACTGCTGCTGACTGAGCCGTTTCACGCGGCGCTGCGCAGCGAACTTGCAAGCGGTGTTTCCTTTCCCCGGGCGAGGCAGAACGCCGTGGAGACGCTTGGGGGAAACGGCAGTGTTTTGGAGAGTCCGAACGACATTCTCGCGGTCGAATACTGCAAGGCGCTTCTGACGCTGCAAAGCCCGATCGAGCCGATGACCCTGCGCCGCGAGGGAAGCTATCACGAAAGCCTGCAAGCGGAGAATCCCTCTGCAAGCGTGCTGCGGACGATGGAAGACTGGCGCGGCTTTGTGCCGGAAAAGGCGCTGGAGGTTTTTGAAGCTGCGCCGCGTTATACCCTGCGAGCAGGGGAACGGGCGTGGCTCGCACGGCTGCGGGCAATGTCGGAATCGGAATTTGAAGCGCTGCCCTACGGTTCGGAGGGGCTTTGGCGCAAGGTGATGCACGCCTGCCACGCGGAAGCGACGCTCGAAGACATTTTAGAGGCTGCAAAGTCCAAACGCTATACGCACTCAAGACTCAAGAGGATGCTCCTGTGCGCGTTTCTCGGCATTTCCGAGGAAATGCTGAAGCGATCTGCGCCCTATGTCCGTGTGCTTGCGCTGAACGCAAACGGTTCGGCAGTCGTGCGCGAGGCGAGAAAGAATGGTAGCATTGCGGTCATCAACGCGGGCGAGAACGCGTCGGAGGCGCAGTATGGCGAGTTGGAGCGTCGCGCTTCCGCACTTTACGGCTTGTTCCGGGAAGGGCAGCCTGCTCCGGCAGAGACGCAAGAGAGAGTCTTTGCCCTGCGTGCGGGGGATGCTTGCATTTGACAAATACTTCCGCTATAATGAGAGATAAAGCGGCCCGCAGAGGAGCGCGGGCTGAAAAAGGAGAGATCATATATGAAGCTGGACTATAAGCGCACGATCTTTGTCGGCTTTGCCTTTTTCCTGATCTGCGCCTTTTGGCAGGCGTATGACAACACGATCCCGCTGATTTTGACGAACAAATTCGGCTTGTCGCAGACCGCCTCCGGCGCGGTCATGGCACTGGATAATGTTTTGGCGCTGTTTTTGCTGCCGCTGTTCGGCGCGATCTCCGACCGCTGCCAGAGCAAGCGCGGCAAGCGCACACCGTTTATTCTGATCGGCACGATCGCAGCGGCTGTGATCTTTGTCGGTCTGTCCTTTGCCGACGGCGCACAGCTCAAAAGCCTCTCCACCGTTTCGCAGATCGACGATCCTGCGGCGATGCAGGTCATCTATGCGCAGGAGTCTGAGGCAGAGCTTCAAACGCCCGACGGCACGGTATATCGTCTTTCGGCGCTCTTTACCGAGGAGGAATTCGTCACGATTCCCTCGCAGCTCGTTGTGACGGACGGGATGATCGAGACGGCGGACGGAACACCCTATGCGCTGGCAGACCGCTTCACCGAGGCGGAACGCACAGACATTAATAAGCATAACGACGGCAAGGCGTTTACGAATCCCCATTATGCGGACTATGTGGTTCCCGCGCGGCAGGCGTATGCGTGGAATCAGACCGCTGCAGATCCGACGGCGCTGATCGTGTTTATCGCGCTGCTGCTGATGGTGCTGCTTTCCATGGCGACCTTCCGCTCTCCAGCCGTTGCGCTAATGCCGGATGTGACGATCAAGCCGCTGCGTTCGAAGGCAAATGCTGTGATCAATCTGATGGGCAGTGCGGGCGGCATCCTGATTCTCGGGCTGGGCATGGTGTTTGCTACCGGCTCGGTGAAGAATTCCATGATGTCCTTTACGCCGTACTATTTTGTGATCGCGCTTGTGATGCTGACGGCTTTGGCGCTGTTTCTGTGGCAGGTGCGCGAGCCGAAGCTCGTCAAGCAGATGCGGGAGGAGAGCAGACGCTACGGTATTGCGGAGGATGATCAGGAGGAGAACGGCGGCAAGCTCGGCAAGGGAGAACGCCGCTCCATGTGCTTCCTTTTAGCGTCTATCGTGCTTTGGTTCATGGGTTATAATGCCGTGACCTCGAAATACTCCGTCTATGCGAGCAGTGTTCTGAATAAGGACTATAATTTGACGCTCATCATTGCCCAGGCGGCGGCGATCATTTCTTATTTGCCGATCGGTATGCTCTCGTCTAAGCTCGGCAGAAAGAAAACGATCCTTGCGGGCATCGTGATGCTGACGACTTCGTTCACCGTTGCCTGCTTCCTGCGCGAGAGCAGTCCGACCGTCCTGATGAACGCGATGTTTGCCCTCGCCGGCATCGGCTGGGCGACGATCAATGTCAACTCCTTCCCGATGGTCGTGGAGATGTGCAAGGGAGGAAGTGTCGGCAAATACACCGGCATCTATTATACCGCGAGCATGGCGGCACAGACCGTCACGCCGCTGCTTTCCGGCTACCTGATGGACAAGCTCGGATTGACTGCCCTGTTCCCCTATGCGGCGGTGTTTGTCGCACTGGCGTTCGTGACGATGCTGCTTGTCATGCACGGCGACAACAAGCCGACGGCAAAGCGCGGCTTGGAAGCGCTGGATGTTGAGGAATGAGTATGAAGACGGCGTTAATTATTCTGATCGCGGTTGCACTGTTGTTGGCGCTTTGGGTGCTGAGCCTGCGCGGAAAGCGGAAAAAGGCGGGCTTCTTCGGACTTACGGCGTATCAATATGCCCATCGCGGACTGCATGGCGAAGGTGTGCCGGAGAATTCTCTGCAAGCGTTCCGATTGGCCGTGGAAAACGGCTACGGCGCGGAGCTGGATGTACATCTGAGCAAGGATGGGCGCCTTGTTGTTATGCACGACGAGAGCCTGAAGCGCACGGCAGGGGCAGAACGAAACGTTGCCGACTGCACCGCTGCGGAGCTGAACGAGCTGCGCTTGGAGGGGACGGCGCAAAAGATCCCCTATTTGGAGGAAGTCCTTCCTGTTTTTGCGGGAAAGACGCCGCTTGTGATCGAGCTGAAGCCCGTGAACGGGAACCATGCCAAGCTGTGTGAAACGGTCTGCGCGATGCTCAAGGAATATCCGACGCTGCAATTTTGCATCGAGTCCTTTGACCCTCGCGTTCTGCTGTGGCTGAAACGGCACGCGCCGGAGGTCGTGCGCGGGCAGCTCTCTTGCAACTTCCTGCGCGACAGAAACGGACTGGTTCTGCCGCTGGCGCTGCTCCTGACGGAGCTTTCCTTGAACTTCCTGACCGCGCCGCATTTTGTGGCTTACAAATTTTCCGACCGCAAGCGGCTCTCTCTGCGCGTGTGCAAAAAGCTCTGGGGCGTGCAGGAATTTTCATGGACGATCCGCAGCTTGGAGGAGGCAAAGACCGCTTCTGACGACGGCGCACTTCTCATTTTTGAACATTGCCGCCCGTAACGGCGAGTGAATTAATTTTAAAAGAGGCAAGGCAAAATGTACGACAAACTGACCAAAAAGGATATTGCATTGATGGAGGCGGAGCTGGAGGACAGAAGGCTCAACCAGCGCCCGAAGATCATGGAGGAGGTCAAGCGCACCCGTGAGTTCGGCGACCTCAGCGAAAATTACGAATACAAGGCGGCAAAGCAGGCGCAGCGCCGCAATGACAGCCGTATGCGCTATCTGCAAAACATGATCAAGACCGCGCAGATCATCGACGAGGACGAGGCGGATACGGGCAAGGTCAAGCTCTATGATAAGGTGACGGTCTATCTGCCCGAGGACGAGGAGACGATGGTCTTGCAGGTCGTCTCAACCGTGCGCATTGAGCCGGACAAGGGCTTTATCAGCATGGAGTCCCCGCTCGGCAAAGCGATCCTCGGCGCGGGCATTGGGGAGCATCGCATGGTGAAGGTCAGCGAAAATTACAGCTATGAGATCGTCATCCAAAGCATCGAAGACGCCGAGGATGACGGCTCCGCACCGCTGCTGCCGTATTGACTTTTTTCTACTGTAGGCGGGGACATGAGCGGCAGACGGTACAGATGAACAGGCTTATACGCAGTTGGCAGTTTCTGCACCGGCGGGGACATGTCCCCGTCCTACAGACGCAGCACATAACGAAAAACCGCAGCTTTCTTTTTGAAAACTGCGGTTTTTCGTATCATGCGTCTTCGGCGCTTGTGAGTGCGTGTCTGCGGAAGAGCAGCGAGATGCACCAAAGTCCTGCAAGACCGACCAGCGTGTAGATGATGCGGCTGACCGTCGCGGTTTGACCGCCGAACAGCCACGCAACCAGATCGAAGCGGAAAATACCGACAAGTCCCCAGTTGAGCGCACCGATAATGCTTAAAATCAGCGCAAAAGTGTCCATTTTCGTCCCTCCTGTTTGAGTTACACTGTAAGTGCTGCTCATAGTATGGACGGCTTTTTTGGGCACTATACGCAAAATTCCTGCCGAAATTTGTAAAAATCGACAAGTATTCATTTTGCAAAACCCCCTTTCCAAATGCGGGATTTTGCGCTATAATTATTTTACGAGACTGTGCGGCTTGCCGTGCAGAATAACGAATAATGAACGAAAGGCTGATAGAATTATGAACGCGTTTTTACCGGCTGACATTCTCTTCCCGCAGGTAGATTCCATGGAAAAGTGGGCGGTCATCGCCTGCGACCAGTTCACCTCCGACCCCGCCTATTGGGAGCGGGTGCGCAAGAATGCCGAGGGAGCGCCCTCAACCATTAACCTGATTCTCCCCGAGGCGGAGCTTGGCACGGAGAAGGAGGCGGAGCACACCGCCCTCATCAACGCGACGATGGCGGAGTATCTGAAAAACGATGTTTTCAAGACGCTGAAAAACGCTTTTGTCTATGTGGAGCGCACCTTGGAAAACGGCAGGGTCCGCAAGGGACTGGTCGGCATGGTCGATCTCGACGCTTACGACTATTCCACCGGCTCGACCTCTGCCATCCGCGCGACGGAACGCACCGTGGTTGAGCGTATCCCACCCCGTATGCGTGTGCGTCGTGACGCGCCGATCGAGCTGCCGCATATCCTCATGCTGTGCGATGACCATGACAAGGTACTGATCGAGCCGATTGCGGCAAAGAAGAACGAACTCACAAAGCTCTATGATTTTGAGCTGATGGAGGGCGGCAATCGTATCGCGGGCTGGCTGGTGGCAGGCGACGAGGTCGAGAAATTCAATGCACGCCTGACGGAGTACACCGCCAATGTCGGCAAGAAGTATGAAGGGCTCAAGGGCGTACCGATGGTCTTTGCCGTCGGCGACGGAAACCACTCTCTCGCGACTGCAAAGTCCTGCTATGAGGAACTCAAGGCACAGAATCCCGGCAAGGATCTTTCCGATCATCCCGCCCGTTTCGCCCTCGTTGAGTTGGAGAATATTCACGACGAGGCGCAGGTCTTCGAGCCGATCCACCGCGTGATTACAAAGTGCGACCCGAAGAAGCTCCTTGCTGCGCTGGAAAAGGAAGCCTGCGCCGAGGGAGGCTTTGCGGTCAAGTGGTATATCGGCGAGGAATCCGGCACAGTATATCTCGACAAGGCAAAGAGCCAGCTCGCTGTCGGCGTATTACAGGGTTTCTTGGACGGCTATCTCAAGGAGCATGCGGGCGAGATTGACTATATCCACGACGATGACGCGCTGATCTCCCTTGCTAAGCAGGACAATGCCATCGGTTTCCTCCTGCCCGCGATGGAAAAGAGCCAGCTCTTCCGCGGCGTCATTGCCGACGGTATCCTCCCGCGCAAGACCTTCTCGATGGGTCACAGCCGCGAGAAGCGTTACTATCTTGAGGGAAGAAAGATCAAATGATTACCCTGACCGAAGGCGCGTTTGCAAAAGTCAATTTGACGCTGGATGTGCTGAATCGACGCGAGGACGGATATCACGACATATCCTCCGTGATGCAGGCGATCTCCTTGCGCGACGATATTGAGATTGACCTCGACACGGGGAAGCCGTGGAAGCTGACCTGCGACAAGGAGGGCGTCCCGACGGACGAACGCAATTTGGCATGGAAGGCGGCGCGAGTGTTCTTTGACGCCCTCGGCGGTGAGCCGGACGGTGTTGAGATTCGCATCACAAAGCGCATTCCATCTGAAGCGGGACTCGGCGGCGGCAGTGCGGACGCGGCGGCTGTTTTACGCGCGCTCAATCGGCACAGAGGTTATCCGCTCTCCGTTTATGCGCTTTGCGAGCTAGGCGCGCAGGTCGGCTCCGATGTGCCCTTCTGCGTCTTAGGCGGCACGGCGCTCTGCGAGGGCAGGGGAGAACGGCTGACAAAGCTGCCCGATGCGCCGGAGATGATCTTTGTCGTCTGCAAGCCTGATCTCGCGCTCTCCACGCCGGAGCTTTACGCAAAGCTCGACACTGTGACGATTGCCAAGCGCCCGGAGACGGTTGCAATGCGCGCCGCTTTGCAGCGAAGCGATTTGGAGGAGATCGGGAAGAATCTGTGCAATGTCTTTGAGCAGGTGACGATTGGGGAGCATTTGGAGCTGAACTATATCAAGTCCATCCTCATGACCTACGGCGCCTACGGCGCGCTGATGACGGGTAGCGGCTCCGCGGTCTACGGCATTTTTGACTCGTTCGAATACGCCGCCGTCGCCTGCACGATGCTTAAGGACAACTATCCGCAGGTATTCATCGCCAAGACGATATAATACAGAAGAACAACGGTTCCGAATCCGCAACTGTAGGTCGGGGACATGTCCCCGCCGACCGCGAAGCGGCGGACGGTACGGGTGAACAAGCTTGTTTGTATTTGGTGGTTCCTGCACCGGTGGGGACATGTCCCCACCCTACAGAGTTTTTCTCGAAGAATAGTATAAAATACAATAACACCGTCCATAATGTGAGTACTTCTTACATATGGACGGTGTTATTCTATGAAATTTAGATTTGTTTTATGGGTCGTGCTGGTGATGCTGACGGCATACGGCTTGTTTACGGCGGAGAGCTTTTTTATGCAGCGGAGCCTGGCGGAAAAAACGGTGCGGCTGCATGTGGTTGCGAATTCCGACAGTGAAGCCGATCAAGCACAGAAGCTCCGCGTGCGCGACGCAGTTTTGCGGGAGGTTACGGCACTGACAAAGGACTGCACAGACGCCGCACAGGCGCGGGCAGTGGTCGGGCAGAATCTCGACGCCATTGAAGCCTCCGCACAGCGCGTCCTGACGGAGGAGGGGAGTAGCTATCCTGTAAGCGTCAGCCTCGGGACGGAGGACTTTGACACGCGGTATTACGAGACCTTTACGCTCCCTGCCGGGAAATATCCCGCGCTGCGTGTCAGGATCGGCGCAGCAGCGGGGAAAAACTGGTGGTGCGTGGTTTTTCCGTCCCTTTGCACGGCGGCAACCACCGACGCGGTAGAGGAATACGCCGCAGTCGGCGGCTTTGACGAGACGGAGACAGACTTCATCACCGGCGGCGAGGAAAAATATGAGTTCCGCTTTAAGACCCTCGAATGGTTAAAGGAGCTTTTTTCGTGGCTGAACTGACTTTTTACACAGATTTTGAGTAAGCGCTGACAAAACGGGTCGGAGGGTGTGCCGATCCGTTTTGTTATGAGATACGCTGTCAGCGTGTCGAAAAAGCCCCCGATGTGTCATTGCGAGGAGCAAAGCGACGTGGCA
>CAMAEX010000071.1:0-8537 GCA_945832065.1 uncultured Clostridia bacterium
TCGCCCGCGCAGACAGAGCCGCTGATTCAACAGAACATGTCCCCGCCCTACAGATGATATGCACAAGAGAAACGGAGGAACGCCAATGAAATCAACCACCGGCTTAAAGCTCACCATTCAGGATATGGCAAAGCGTATCCGCGACCTGCGCGAGATCGAGGGCTATACCGTCAGCGAGATGGCGAAGAAAACAGGTCTGACCCCCGAGGAATACGCCAGCTGCGAGGCAGGCGAAAGCGACCTCAGCTTTGCCTTCCTCTACCGCTGCGCCCTGGAATTCGGTGTCGATGTCACCGACCTGATTCAAGGCTCCAGCCCGACCCTTTCTTCCTATACGCTCACACGAAAGGGCGAAGGGCAGCGCATTGAGGAGGCGCACGGTCTGACCTATTACAACATGGCTGCCGCCTACCGCAACCGCATTGCAGAGCCGCTGTTCGTCATCTCCGCCTACTCTCCCGAACGGGAACACAGTGAGATCGAGCTGACCACCCACGAAGGGCAGGAATGTGACCTTGTCGTGCGCGGCAAGATGAAAATTCAGATTGGTAACCATATTGAAATCCTCTCCGAGGGAGATTCCATCTACTACGACTCCTCCACCCCGCACGGCATGATCGCTATCGACGGGCAGGACTGCGCATTCTACGCCATCGTCCTCAACCCCTCCGGCGAGAGCGAGAAGCCCAAGGAGGAGAACTATACCGACGATGTCCGCGCCACGCAGCACGACACCAAAGCGCGCATCTATCAAAACTACATCATCGCAGATGAGGACGAGAAGGGCGCGCTCCGCTCCATCGCCTTCCAAAACACCGAGCGCTTTAACTTCGCCTACGACATTTTGGATAAGCTTGCCGACACCCAGCCGAACAAGCTCGCTATGCTCCATGTTGCCGCAGACTGCACGGAGCGGCGCTTCACCTTCCGCGATGTCAAGCAGGCGTCGAACCGCGCGGCAAACTTCTTCCGCTCCCTCGGTATCCAAAAGGGCGACCGCGTAATGCTGGTGCTGAAGCGGCACTATCAATTCTGGTTCGCCATGATGGGCTTGAATAAGCTGGGCGCGATTGCCATTCCCGCCACCTGCCAGCTCAAGTCCCATGATTTTGAGTATCGCTTCCAAGCGGCGGGCGTCTCGGCGATTCTCTGCACCGCCGACGGCGATGTTGCCAAAGAGGTGGAGCTTGGCGCCACGAACTGCCCTGCGTTGAAAACAAAAATTCTCGTCGGCGGACAGCGCGAAGGCTGGCGCAATTTCGACGCGGAGTTCTCCATGTTCTCCAGCCACTTTGACCGCACCGACGATACCGCCTGCGGCGACGATTTGATGCTGATGTTCTTCACCTCCGGCACGACGGGCTATCCCAAAATCGCCGCGCACAGCTATAAATATCCCCTTGGTCACTTCATCACCGCGAAATACTGGCATCAGGTCGATCCCGACGGTCTGCATCTGACCATTTCGGACACCGGCTGGGCAAAGGCGATGTGGGGCAAGCTCTACGGGCAATGGCTCTGCGAGGGTGCGGTATTCATCTATGACTTTGACCGCTTTGACGCGGCGGACATCCTGCCGCTGTTTGCCAAGTATCAGATCACGACCTTCTGCGCCCCGCCCACGATTTACCGCATGATGATCAAGCAGGATATTGCAAAATACGATTTCTCCAGCGTCAAGCACGCGACCATTGCGGGCGAAGCGCTCAACCCCGAGGTCTTCCGCCAGTTCGAAAAGGCAACGGGTCTGCGCGTGATGGAGGGCTTTGGGCAGTCCGAGACGACCCTCGTCATTGGCAACACCATAGGCATGAAGCATAAGCTCGGCTCGATGGGCAAGCCCGTCCCGCTCTACGAGGTTGAGCTGCTCAGCCCCGACGGCAAACCCGTCCCCACCGGCGAGACCGGCGAGATCTGCATCAGCGTGGCAAACGGTATGCCCTGCGGTCTCTTTGTCGAATATTACCGCGACGAGGAGAAGACGAACGAATGCCGCCACGACGGCTGGTACCACACGGGCGATCTCGCGTGGAAGGACGAAGAGGGCTTCTACTGGTATGTCGGCAGAGCGGACGATGTCATCAAGTCCTCCGGCTACCGCATCGGGCCGTTCGAGATCGAGAATGTGATCATGGAGCTACCCTATGTGCTGGAATGCGGCGTCTCCTCCGCCCCCGACGAGGTGCGCGGGCAGATCGTCAAGGCAAGCATCGTGCTGACCAAGGGGACGCAGCCCAGCGAGGCGCTGAAAAAAGAAATTCAGGAATATGTCAAGACCCATACCGCGCCGTACAAATACCCGCGCATCGTCGAGTTTAAGGACGAGCTGCCCAAGACGGTCAGCGGTAAGATTCAGAGGAATAAATTATAATGAGTGACAGTTTGACCCACCGCCGCGTCACGCTGTTTGCGGGACACTACGGCAGCGGCAAAACCAATATCGCGGTCAACTGGGCGCTTGCCCTGCGCAAGCGCGGCGCGCCGGTGACCATCGTCGATCTCGATATCGTCAATCCCTACTTCCGCACCAAGGACAGCAAGGCGGACTTGGACGCGGCAGGCGTGGAGCTGATCTCCTCGCCCTACGCCAATTCCAATGTCGATTTTCCCGCCCTGCCGCAGGAGATCTACGGCGCTGTTGAGCGGCACGACCGTCTCGCGGTCTTGGATATCGGCGGCGACGATCGCGGTGCCCTCGCCCTCGGTCGTTACGCCCCCTATATTTTAGAGGAAAACGACTTCGAGATGCTATTCGTCGCCAACTGCTTCCGCCCGCTCACCCGCACACCCCGGGAGGCATTGGAGGTTCTGCGGGAAATTGAAGCGGCAGGCGGCATTCCCTTTACCGGCATCGTCAACAATTCCAACCTGGGAAACGACACCACCGCCGAGGATATTCTTGCCGCGCAGGACTACGCCGCGGAGCTTAGCGCATTATGTAAACTTCCCATAAGATTGAACACCGTCAAAGAAACACTCATGCCGCAGCTCGACGGGCGCGTTGCAAACCTTTTCCCGCTGCGGCTGCAAGCCAAATATTACGAATAGAAGGAGCGTTGTTATGGCAAAGATCACCTTTTCCACCGACCTTTGCAAGGGCTGCGGCTTGTGCGTCGCCGCCTGCCCCAAGGGTCTGATCGTCCTTGCAAAGGGCAAGCTCAACAAGAAGGGGCACTCCCCCGCCGAGATCACCGACCAAGCGGCTTGCATCGGCTGCGCCTTCTGCGCAACGATGTGCCCCGATTGCGTCATCACCGTAGAAAAGTAGAAAGGACGGGAACGCTATGGCAGATAAGGTACTTATGAAGGGCAACGAAGCGCTGGCGGAGGCGGCAATACAGGCAGGCTGCCGTCACTACTTCGGCTACCCCATCACCCCGCAGACGGAGGTCGCGGCATACATGGCAAAGCGGATGCCGAAGATCGGCGGCTGCTTCCTACAGGCGGAAAGTGAGATCGCCGCCATCAACATGGTCTACGGCGTCGCCTCCGCAGGCAAGCGCGTCATGACCTCCTCCTCCAGTCCCGGAATCTCTTTGAAAGAGGAGGGCATCTCCTACCTCGCAGGGGCGGACCTGCCCGCCTTCATCGTCAATGTCCAGCGCGGCGGTCCCGGTCTCGGCGGCATTCAGCCGTCCCAGTCGGATTATTTCCAGTCCACCCGCGGCGGCGGGCACGGCGACTATCATATCATCGTCCTCGCCCCCTCCTCCGTTCAGGAGATGGCAGATCTGACCGTCAAGGGCTTCGATCTTGCAGATGAATACCGTATGCCTGCCATGGTGCTGGCAGACGGCACAATGGGGCAGATGATGGAGCCGGTCACCATGGGCAACTATCAGCCGAAGACGGTTGAAAAGCCGTGGGCAGTCACGGGCACCAAAATGCAGCGCCCGCACAATATCGTCAACTCGCTCTACCTCAACCCGGAGGAATTGGAGCGCACGAATTTTGAGCGCTACGCCCGCTATGCCGTCATCGAGCAGAAGGAAGCCATGTATGAATCCTTCCTCATGGAAGACGCGGAAATCTGCGTGACCGCGTTCGGTATCGCCTCCAGAGTTTCGAGAAACGCCGTCCTCGCCGCAAGAGCCGAGGGCATCAAGGTGGGTATGCTCCGTCCCATCACCCTCTGGCCCTTCCCCAAGGCTCCCTTTGCCGAGGCAGCCGACCGCGTCAGCGCGTTTATTTCCGTCGAGCTGTCCATGGGTCAGATGATCGAGGATGTCGAGCTTGCCACGCGCTGCAAACGACCGGTCTACCTCTGCAACCGCACGGGCGGCATGATCCCCTCACCCGAGCAGGTGCTTGCAAAAATCAAAGAGATCGCGGGAGGTTTGAAATGAAAACTGTTTTTCAGAAGCCGAAAGCCCTGACGGATGCCCCGCTGCATTACTGCCCGGGCTGCACCCACGGCATTATCCACCGCCTCGTCGCAGAGGCGATCGACGCATTAGGCATTGAGGGCAACACCGTCGGTGTCGCGCCCGTAGGCTGCGCGGTCATGGCTTACGATTATTTTTCCTGCGACATGGTCGAAGCCGCCCACGGCAGAGCGCCCGCCGTGGCAACGGGCTTAAAGCGCGCCATGCCGGAGAATATCATCTTCACCTATCAGGGCGACGGCGACCTTGCCTCCATCGGCATGGCGGAGACCGTCCACGCCGCCACCCGCAATGAAAATATCACCGTCATTTTCGTCAATAACGCCATTTACGGCATGACCGGCGGTCAGATGGCGCCCACCTCCCTGCCCGGTCAGGTCACGCAGACCTCTCCCTATGGCAGAGATGTCAAGCACTGCGGCTACCCCGTAAAAATCTGCGAGATGCTTGCACAGCTCGAAGGCCCCGAATATTTGGCACGCGTCGCGGTCAATAATGTCAAAAATGTCCTTTCCGCCAAAAAGGCGATTCAAAAAGCCTTTGAAAATCAGATCGCAGGCAAGGGCTTCTCCCTCGTCGAGGTGATCTCCGCCTGCCCGACCAACTGGGGCATGACCCCGCAGAAGGCACTGGAGTGGATCGACGAGAAGATGATCCCCTACTATCCCCTCGGCGTTTATAAGGACAGAAGTAAGGAGGCAGGCGTATGAGCGCAGTACAGATCGTGATTGCAGGCTTCGGCGGACAGGGCATCCTGTTCGCGGGCAAATTCCTCGCCTATAAGGGCCTGTTGGAGGCGAAGAATGTGAGCTGGCTCCCCTCCTACGGTCCCGAAATGCGCGGCGGCACGGCGAATTGCAGCGTCATTCTCAGCGACAGCGCCATCGGTTCCCCCATCGTCACGCACCCCGATGTGCTGATGGTAATGAATCTCCCCTCGCTGGATAAGTTTGAGGACGCGGTGGTTTCCGGCGGCAAGATCTTCGTCGATTCCACGCTGATCGAGCGCAAGGTCAAGCGCACCGATGTGGAGGTGCATTATGTCCCCGCCACGCAGATGGCGACAGATGAGGGAATCCCGACACTGGCAAACATGCTCCTCACAGGCAAGCTCATGAAGGAAGTCCCCGCCCTCTGCGGCGGCGACTGGGAGGCAGCGCTGAAAAAGGTCGTCTCCGCGAGGCATCAAGAGCTGCTGGCGTACAATCTCAAGGCGCTGCAAACCGGCGCGGCGTTCGAGGGCTGAACGATGCGCGTCACCTGCATTCAAATGGACATGACGTTTGCCGCACCGCAGGAGAACTTTTCTCGCGCCGAAGCCCTGCTCCGTCAGGCGGTAATCTCCGAGCAGCCCGACACCGTCCTTCTGCCCGAGACTTGGAACACCGGCTTCTTTCCAAAGGAAAACCTCGCGCAGTACGCCGACGATAACGGTGCGCAGACAAAGTCCGTCTTCTCCGCGCTTGCAAAAGAGCTGAATGTCAATATCGTTGCCGGCAGCGTGGCAAACCGGAAAGCGGGCGGCATCTATAACACCGCCTATGTCTTTGACCGCACGGGTGCGTGCGTTGCGGAATACGATAAAACGCACCTGTTTTCCCCGATGCAGGAGGATCGCTTCTTCAATAAAGGCGACCACCTGTGCCGTTTCACCCTCGACGGCGTGCAGTGCGGCATTCTGATCTGCTACGATATCCGCTTCCCCGAGCTGACGCGAACGCTCACGGTCGAGGGCTTAGATGTTTTGTTTCTCGTCTCCCAGTGGCCCAAGGTGCGGCTTGCGCATTTGCAGCTTTTGACCGCCGCCCGTGCGGTAGAGAATCAGATGTTCACCGTCTGCTGCAACTCCTGCGGCACGGCAGGCGAAACCGTCTACGCGGGCGGCTCGCAGATTGTTGACCCGTGGGGTACGATCCTCGCCCGCGCAGAGGGAAAAGAACAGCTCCTCACCGCCGACCTTGACCTCAACGTCATAGACAATATCCGCAATTCCATCCATGTTTTTCGGGACAGAAGACCCGAGTTATACCGATATTAAACAGAAAAGAGGCTTTTTCCATGAATTATACCTTCCCCGTGACCCGTACCACGAACCCGAAGCAGAAGCCCGATCCCGACCATTTGCATTTCGGACAGGATTTCTCCGACCATATGTTCATCATGGACTACGACGAGGGACAGGGCTGGCATGACGGCAGAGTCATTCCCTACGCGCCGATCGCCATTGACCCCGCCTCCTGCGTCCTGCACTATGCGCAGATGATCTTTGAGGGTATGAAGGCATATAAGTCGCCCGACGGAAAAATTCGCCTGTTCCGCCCGTATGAGAACGCCGCCCGTATCAACCGTTCCGGTGCCCGTATGTGCATCCCGCCCATTGACGAGGATCTGTTCGTCTCCGCGATCAAGGCGGTCGTCATGGCGGATGTGGATTGGGTTCCCGACCGTCCCGGCACGGCGCTGTATATCCGTCCGTTCATTATCGCGGACGAGGTCTCCTTCAGCGTCATGCCCTCGAAGCACTATCATTTCATCGTCATTCTCTGCCCCTCCGGTCCCTACTATGCAGGCGCAGACGGCAAGCTCGGCACCACGAAGATCTATGTCGAGGACGAATATATCCGCGCGGCCCACGGCGGCACAGGCTTTACCAAGTGCGGCGGCAACTACGCCGGCGGCATGAAGGCCTCCGAGAAGGCAGCCGCAGCCAACTGCCGCGATGTCCTGTGGCTGGATGCCGCCGAGCATAAATATGTTGAGGAGATCGGCACCTCGAACGCCTTCTTCCAAATCGGCGACGAGATCATCACCGCTCCCCTCGCGGGCACCATCCTCCCCGGCATCACGCGCAACTCCGTCATCACCCTCCTCAAGGACTGGGGCTATAAGGTCTCGGAGCGCAAGCTCGCCATCGACGAGGTCTACGCTGCCGCCGAAGCAGGCACCCTCGGCGAAATCTTCGCCACCGGCACCGCCGCCGTCATCTCCCCCATCGGACTTCTGAGCTATAAGGGCAAAGAGATCATCATCAACAACAACGAAGTCGGCGCACTGGAGCAACGCCTCTACGACACCATCTACGGCATCCAAACCGGCACCGCCGAAGACCCCCACAACTGGGGCATGACCATCAACTAAATTTTCCAATAATAATATCTCCATCAGATAAACCTGATGGAGATATTTTTTGGGAAGCTCCATGCCTCAACATGTCATTTCGATGAAATTTTCTGTAGGGCGGGGTCATATCCTAAGCCGGTGCAGGAACCCCAAAGCCGCACCAACCTCCCGCCCTGTCATTGCGAGGCGCTTGCGCCGTGGCAATCTCACACACACCCCCAAAAGCACCGCGCCCCTGTAGGGCGGGGACATGTCCCTAACACAAGGAACAGTTCTTTGTATTGCTCTATAACATTAGTTCTATCACATTGGAAAGTCCCCAAAAGATTTGGTAACTGCACATCCCTGTGTGCGATTATCTTATATCCCATTGCCCGACGATGTAACACAGAGAACCGTCCCTTATGTTATTAAATGGAAAAACAGAAAGGATTGGCAACGTCGACGTGGGCTCTATCACCAGAAAGGTGATAGGTCCTCGACAGAATACCAATCCTTCTGGATGGGATAATACCAAAAATGATTTAGAAAGTCAAGAGAAAAATACAACGCAGAGTTTTTCCGTTGAAGAAGATGTTGCGGATTCGAAATCTATAACACAGGGGACAGTTCCCTGTGTTATGTTATGTCGAGTGGAAATACAATTTCGTGTTGCTCACGCAAATAGAGTCCAAAATAATGGAAGAAGCTGTCAAAAGCCAAGTCATCGTTATTTGCGCTTGTATAAAGGATATGGTTCCACCACACAGCATAGCCGTTTGGGTCTTTCACATAGTTTTCATCATACCATGTGACAAATTTATCGAAATAAGGAAAGATGCACGAATCTGTTAAGCTCCCGTTTGTGTATAGATCTGCACAAAAACGCATTCCCGCAAGGAAATGTGTCAAGTTGATTAAGGATTTTTTCCCAAGATATAGACCCGGACATTTTTTGATTTTACTGAAAAAAACCAATTCGTCAAACTGCATACGATCCTCCTATTAACACAGGGGACGGTTCTGTGTGTTGCTCTATAGCATTAGTTCTAT
>CAMAEX010000072.1:0-8452 GCA_945832065.1 uncultured Clostridia bacterium
CCCGCTATGCAAGCATCCTGCCTCGGACTTTGAGAAGGTTCAATAATTATTTTAAATAGATCAAGGAGGAAAAACCATGAAGTACCTTTGCAAAGTATGCGGAGAAATTTTTGAAGTGAAGGACGGCGAAACACCGGTGTGCCCGCGCTGCCGCGCAACAGGGGAGAAGCTCGAGCCTGTCGTTGCGGAGCCGAAAAACAAGTACGCAGGCACGCAGACGGAAAAGAACCTGCACGCCGCGTTTGACGGCGAATCGGGCGCGAGAAACAAATACACTTATTTCGCCTCCGTTGCAAAAAAGGAAGGCTATGAGCAGATTTCCGCGCTGTTCCTCAAGACTGCCGAAAACGAGCGCGAGCACGCGAAGATGTGGTTGAAGGAACTAAACGGCATCGGCAATACCGCAGAGAATCTTCTTTCTGCCGCCGAGGGCGAAAACTACGAATGGACGGATATGTACGACGGCTTCGCGAAAACCGCCGAGGCGGAGGGGTTCCCCGAACTGGCGGAAAAGTTCCGTATGGTAGGCGAGATTGAAAAGCACCATGAGGAGCGCTACCGTGCGCTGCTGCATAATGTCGAGACTGCTGCCGTGTTTGAAAAGAGTGAGGTCAAGGTTTGGGAATGCCGCAACTGCGGTCATATCATCGTCGGCACCAAAGCCCCCGAAACCTGCCCCGTCTGCGCGCACCCGCAGAGCTATTTTGAAATCAGCGAAAAGAACTATTGATCCTATCCATAACAAAAGCTTCCGCTCCCCCAAAAAGGAGAGCGGAAGCTTTTGTGTTATTTAACCGACGATACGGTGTGCGCAGAGATAACGGTTGGCGTACCAGCTTACCGAAAGGTCGGTGATGACCACACCCGTCGAGGAGTTCTCGGCGTGGACGAATTGTCCGTTTCCGATGTACATACCGACATGGGAAGCTGTGCTGCCGTATCCGAAGTAGATGATGTCACCGGGACGCAAATCTTCGTATGCGACATTGTAGCCGTTTGCAAGCTGCGCGGTTGCGGTGCGGTTGATGCTGTAGCCGAACTGCGAGAATACATACTGCATAAAGCCGGAGCAGTCAAAGCCGGAAGGGGACGAGCCGCCGTAAACATAGGGATAACCGACGAACTGCTGCGCATATGTAGCGATCTGCTGTCCAAGATCCGTCGGCATCGAAGCGCTGCCGGAAGAAGTTCCGTTTGCGGAAGAAGTTGCTGCGAGACCCGCGTTATTTACGGGCTTTTCCAGCAGGCTGACCAGATCGCTGCGAATATAGCCGATCTGACCCTCATATCTAACCTTGTACCATCCGCTGTTGAAACCGAAGATCTCGACTTCTTCGCCCGCCTTGAGCTGATCCAGCATTGTGGTGCTTGTGGACGGACCGTTGCGCAGATTGACAAGACTTGCATCCACGGCACCTGTGCCTAGCTCCACATTTTCACGCGTCTTCACCGTCAGATAATCGCCATGCATATAGCCGATGTGCAGATTATAATTGACTAAGTACCAGTCATCGACCTGACGAATGACGACGACCGTGTCGCCCTTCTGCGCAACGGTAATAATATCGGCAGAAGTGGAGGGCTTCTCGCGCAGGCGCAAGCCGCCGCGTGCCTCAACGATGCCGATGCCGGTTTTCAGCTCCGTCGCAGAGGCGGAGGACGCCAGCGTGAACACGATGGAAAGGGTGAATACAAGCAATACTATGAGTTTCAGATACCGTTTCATAATAACCTCCCGTGGTCTTTGCTTACTTTGCGTTCAATGCACGCTCGAGCCATACACAGCCAACATCCAAAGCCGTATAGAACCCGTCTTTTTCGCTTTTCTTCACAACGCGGTCACGCGCCTTGACATCCTGCGCCGTGCGCTGGAGCTGGACGGAAACCTTCGTTGCCAGATCAAGATCCTCTAATTTTTTGGATTCGAGGATCTGCAGCATGACAATATACTCGTCAGCCATTGAACCATAATAGATCAGATTGTCCTTTCGCATCAGGGGACGACCCTTGTACATCAGGACTTCATTTTTTTCGGACATAGATACCTCCAAAACAAAATGTAACCAGATTGTAACATATGGAAACGAATTTGTCAATAATAAATTTTCGCCGGAAACAATCGTGACAAAAACGATACGGTGCTGCAACCGGTCCAGGGTGTGCGATGCGGAGAAAAAATGGATGTTGTGGGACTTATGAAACGGAAAAAGACGGGGCTTTCGCAGACGCGAAAGCCCCGTTGCAGTGGATACTAATCGAAAAGATAGTGCCGCACAAGCTCTTGAAGAAGCTCATCGCGGTCAAGCTTACAGATGAGGCTGCGAGCGTTATTGTGATTGGTGATATAGGTCGGATCCTCGGAAAGAATATAACCGACGATCTGATTGATGGGGTTGTAGCCCTTTTCGGTGAGGGAACGGTAGACCTCGGTGAGAATCTGCTTCATTTCCTCGTTGGTATCTACGGGTACGGTAAATTTAATGGTGTTGTGATCCAAAACGCCCGCCTCCTTTGCCTGTTTTCTCTATCATATACCAATTTGCCGATAAAGTAAAGAAAAAACCATGAACATTTTGGAAACAATGCGGTTACCGCAGTATATCTCGGCAGTTCTTGCGCAGTTGGTAGTTCCTGCACGAGATTGCCGCGTCGCTGCGCTCCTCGCAATGACATGGATGGGCAGCGTGTACGCACTTGGTAGTTCCTGCACCAGCACGGTCTACGGCGGAGGCGCGTCTGCTTTAGCGGAGCTTTGCGCCGAGTTCGCTTTCGAGGGCTTTGAGGACGGCGGAGATTACGCCATCAGAGTCTGCGTCGGTCAGGGTGCGATCATCGGCGCGGAGGGTCAGGCTGAATGCCGTGCTCTTCTTGCCGTCTTCGATGCCCTTGCCGCGGTAGATATCGAACAGCCGCACCTCACGCAGCAGCTTGCCGCCCGCTTTTTGGATGCATGCGGTCAATTCCGCAACGGTCAGCGCTTCGTCGCAAACGACGGCGATATCACGGCTGACGGCGGGATATTTGGGCAGGGGAACGTAGGTGCTTGCGGGTGCGAGCAGGTTGGAAAGTGCAGTGAAGTTCAGCTCTGCGGCATAGATATCCGCGTCAATGCCGTAATTCTTCGCAACGAGCGGATGCACCTGACCAAAGACGCCGACATCGACGCCGTCCACTGTGATTTTCGCGCAGCGTCCGGGATGGTAAGAGGGGTTGTCCTTTACCGCAGTATATGCGGCGGGGCGCACGTTCATTCCTTTTAGGATTGCTTCGATCTCGCCCTTGAGGGAGAAGAAGTCCTCGCCCTCGCCATAGGTGCCGAGCAGCAGGTGCTTCGGCTCGTCTGGGAGTGTCTGCCCTTCCTTCGGGAGGTAGACCTTTGCCAGCTCATAGAGCTTGACAGCGCTGTTGTGGTAAGCGTTGTTGCGGGCAAGGATGGAGAGCATGGAGGGAAGCGCGATTGTGCGCATGATGGAAGCGTCCTCGCCCAAGGGATTCTGAATGCGCATTGCCTTGCGCAGCGGGGAATCGGCGGGCAGACGAATCATGTCAAAGTAAGACGGAGAGACAAAGGAATAGGTCAGAATCTCGCTGTAGCCGAGGCTGCGGCAGAGCGCACCGGTACGGTTTTCCAGCACCATCGTGCCGGTGTAACCGCCCTCGGCAGTTTCGCTGCGGAACGCGGTGGTCGGGATCTCGTTGTAACCGTAAAGGCGGGCGACCTCCTCGGCAATATCCGCCGTCTGCACAAGGTCAGGACGGAAGGAGGGGACAAGGATTGTGCCGTTTTCCACGGGAATTTCCAGACGGCGCAGATATTCTACCATATCCGCCTCGGAAATATCCGTGCCAAGCAGGGCGTTGATGCGTGCAGGCTCCAAGGGCAGGGTGCGTGGCTGCGGAATCTCGTTGAGCACGTCGATCATGCCGTCCATGACCTCGCCGGCGCCGAGCAGCTCCACCAGCTCACAGGCGCGGTTGACGGCGGGAACGGTCAGCAGGGGGTCGATGTTCTTTTCGAATTTACCGGATGCCTCCGTGCGCATGCCGAGGGCAAGGGCGGTCTGACGAATGGAGGTGCCGTTGAAGTTTGCGGATTCAAAAACGACATCCACGGTGTCTGCGACGATCTCGCTGTTTTCACCGCCCATGATGCCTGCTAAACCGATAGGCTTTTCGCCGTCGGCAATGACGAGCATACCCGGCGTGAGCGGACGGACGGTACCGTCAAGGGTGGTCAGTGTTTCGCCCTCCTCGCTTCTGCGGACGACGATCTTGCCGGAGCCGACATACCGGTAATCAAAGGCATGCATCGGCTGACCGTATTCGAGCATGACATAGTTTGTGATATCGACGATATTATTGATGGGGCGCACGCCGTTGGCACGCAGACGCTGGCGCAGCCACTTGGGAGACGGCGCGATCTTGACATTGCGCACCATACGCGCTGTGTAGCGGCGGCAGAGATCGTCGGCAGGAACCTCCACATCCAGCAGGTCAGCCAAAGTTCCTGCGGCGCCGCCCTTGACGACCGGCTCATGATGGCGCATCGGGCGGTCAAACGCAGCGGCTGCTTCCCGGGCAAGACCGATGATGGAGTAGCAGTCCGGACGGTTGTTGGTGATCTCAAAATCCACAATGGTGTCGTCGTTGCCGATGACGGCGTTGATATCGTCCCCGGGCTTGCAGTCCTCCTGCAAAATCCAAATGCCGTCCTCAATGGCATAGGGGACATCGTTGAGGGTCAGTCCCAGCTCCTTGATGGAGCAGAGCATGCCGTTCGACACCTCGCCGCGCAGCTTGCCCTTTGTGATGTGAATGCCGCCGGGCAGGTAGGAATTGTGCAGAGCGGCGGGGACAAGGTCTCCCTCGTGCACATTCTGCGCGCCCGTGACGATCTGCACCGGCTCTTCCTTGCCCACATCGACCTGACAGACCCACATGTGATCGGAATTGGTATGGCGCACGATGGAAAGCACCTTACCGACGACAACATTCTTGATCTCCGCGTCCATGCGCTCATAGGTCTCGACCTTCTGACCGGCAACGGTCAGAGTTTCCACAAATACCTTGTCGGAAATATCCGAGAGGTCAACAAAGTCCTCATTGAGCCATTTTCTGTTCAGTTTCATTGCTGTACCTCCTTAAAATTGCGACAGGAAACGGATATCGTTGTCGAAGATCAGGCGCAGGTCGTTGAAACGCAGGCGTCCCATTGCCATGCGCTCGAGGCCAATGCCGAAGGCAAAGCCGGAATACTTTTTCGAATCAATGCCGCAGCCCTCCAAAACCTTCGGATGCACCATGCCTGCGCCCAGCAGCTCGATCCAGCCCTCGCCGTGGCAGGTGGAGCAGACCTGACCCGCGACCTCGCCCGTGCCGCGGCACTTGAAGCACTGCATATCGACCTCGCAGCTCGGCTCGGTGAAGGGGAAGTGATGCGGACGAAAACGAACAACCGCGTCCTCACCGTAGAGGCGCTTGATGAGGGTCTCCAGCGCGCCCTTGAGGTCGCCCATTGTAATGCCCTCATCGACAACCAGACCTTCGATTTGGTGGAACATGGGGGAGTGTGTGGCGTCCGCCTCGTCCTTGCGGAAGACGCGTCCGGGTGCTAAAATGCGGATGGGCGGCTGCTGATTTTCCATCACGCGGATCTGCATAGGGCTGGTCTGTGTGCGCAGCAGGACGCTGTCGTCATCGTCAAAATAGAAGGTGTCGGAGCGGTCGCGGGAGGGATGCCCCTCTTCAATATTAAGGCGGGTGAAATTATAGGCTGCCTCCTCGACCTCGGGGCCGTCCACAATGGTATAGCCCATGCCGATAAAGATCTCCTTGACCTCCTGCAGCACCTTGTTCATCGGGTGCTGGTGTCCCATAGAGATTTCTTTGCCGGGAATGGTGACATCGACTGCTTCGGCGGCGAGACGGGCTTCCAAGGCGTTTGCCTCCAGCTCCGTCTTGCGTGTTTCCAGCTCCGCCTCCAGTTCGGCGCGGACGGTGTTTGCAAGCTGTCCCATGACGGGGCGCTCCTCGGCGGAGAGCTTGCCCATCTGCTTCAGCACGGCGGTCAACTCGCCCTTCTTGCCCAGGACGCGCACACGCACGGCATCCAGCGCAGCAGTATCCTGCGCGGCGTGCATTGCTTCCAGCGCTTGCTGCTTGATTCTTTCGAGTTCTTCTCTCATATTGTTTCTCCTTCTTTGGTGAAATCACAAAAATAAAAGCCCTTCGCCCGAAAGGGGACGAAAGACCATGCTTCCGCGGTACCACCCGCAATTCGCCGCAAAGAAACGACGCGCTCTTACCGATAACGGGGTAAACCGTTTCGACCTACAGGCGGACGCGTTCAGCCGAAAGCTCACGGGGGAAAGCCGCATCTGTCTGCGGTAGGCGCTTTCCAGCGACGCGCCCTCTCTGCAACCGCGTTACGACAGCCGACAGCCCGATCATAGCTGTTCCGTATTCTCCCCGATTTTAGCACAGATTCGGGAAAGATGCAAGCAAAGATTTGACTATTTTTTTGGATTTCATTATAATATAGGCAGAAACCAAACGGAACGGGGGAGAAACCATGGCAAAGGTCAAAACCTATCGCGTATGGGAGACGATCGGCGGCACGGACATCAGCGCGTGGCTGCCACGGAGACCGAGGAATGCTCATAAGGGGGACTTCGGGCGCGTTCTGCTTTTATGCGGCGCGGTCGGTTATACCGGCGCTCCCGTGCTTGCCGCAACGGCAGCGGTGCGGTCGGGCGCGGGACTGGTGTTTACAGGCGTGCCGCAGACGGTTTACCCAATCATTGCGGGTCGTCTGCTTGAACCGATGGTCTTTCCGCTGCCCGATGCGGACGGTATGCTCTCGGAACAGGCGATACCAGAAATTTTAAACCGCTTAAAGACCTGCGACGCGTGCTTGATCGGCTGCGGATTGGGCAGAAGCGAGGGCGTTCGGCGTGTTGTGGAGGCGGTGGTGTCTGAGGCGGTCTGTCCGGTCGTTGTGGACGCTGATGGCATAAATGCGCTGGAGCGGCATATAGATGTATTGCGCGGCGCGGCTTGTCCCGTCGTTTTGACGCCCCACGACGGTGAATATGCCCGCCTGATGGGACAGAAGCCGACGGAGGATCGCCGCAAAGCATCGTGGAAGCTGCATGAGGCGACAGGCGCAACCGTTTTGCTCAAGGGGCACCGCACGCTAATCTGCGGAGACGGCGGCTGCTATGTCAACTGCTGCGGCAATCCCGGCTTGGCAACCGGCGGCAGCGGCGATGTGCTGGCGGGAATCCTTGTCTCCCTTTTGGGGCAGGGCTTACCGCCGACGCAGGCGGCTGCCGCTGCCGCATGGCTGCACGGAATGTCCGCGGATATCTGCGCAGAGCACTTGGGCGAATACGGCCTGCTGCCCTCGGATCTGCTGCACATGCTGCCGCGACTACTCAAATAGGGAAGTGATAGCCTTGCGGCGAATCTTTTTCGGCACTTTACTCTGCTTGCTGCTGTGCCTGAGCGCTTGCGGCGGCGAGGAAAACGCGGTGTCACCGGCAATTGAATTCCGCGCGGCGCTGGTGCAGGCAAACGGATGCAGCTTTCAGGCGGAGATCGAGGCGGACTTCGGGGACTATACGCAGCGCTTTACGGTTGTCTGCGAGACTGCAACGGACGGCACGGCGAAGCTGACGCTCCTTGCGCCGGAGACGATTGCCGGAATTACCGCAACCGTCTCAGACAGCGGCGGAAAAATCACCTACGACGGTATGGCGGCGGAATTCGGTCTGCTCGCGAACGGAGAGGTTGCCCCCGCTGCAGCGCCTGCGCTGACGGCGCAGTGCTGGACTTCGGAGTATATTGCCTCAGCCGGCTACGAGGAGGGGCTGTGCCGCGTGACCTACGAAAAAGGGTTTGAAGAAAAAACGCTAATAGTGGACACTTGGTTTGAAAATGATGTTCCAATTTATGCCGAGATGTGCTATAATAATCAGCGGATCCTCAGACTAACGATTTCTGATTTTCATTTTAACTGACAGAAGGAACAATATGGATTACTTAAAGCGAACTTGGGCGGATATTTCGCTCGATCATTTAAGCCACAATTATCATGCGCTGCGGGAAAAACTTCCTTCCTCGTGCCGCTTCCTCGGGGTAGTGAAGGCGGACGCTTACGGACACGGTGCAGTGCCAATCAGCCGCTACCTGACGGAGCTGGGCGCGGAATACCTCGCGGTTTCCAATATTGAAGAGGCGGTGCAGCTGCGCAGAGGCGGCATTCGCGGTCCGATCCTCATTTTGGGCTATACACCGCCCAAGCATGCGGAGGACTTAGCAAAAATGGGTCTGCGACAGGAGATCCACAACCTCGAATATGCTCGTATGCTCAATGAAAAGCTGGAGGGTACCTCTTTGCGCATGCGCGTGCATATCAAGCTGGACACGGGCATGTCGCGTCTCGGCTTCT
>CAMAEX010000073.1:0-8405 GCA_945832065.1 uncultured Clostridia bacterium
GGCAACAAGCCCATCGCCCTCATCGGCGGCGGCACGGCGATGATCGGAGACCCCTCCGGCAGAACCGATATGCGCTCGATGATGACCAAGGAGACGATCGCCCACAACTGCGCCTGCTTCAAAAAGCAGATGGAGCGCTTCATTGAATTCGGCGAGGGCAAGGCGCAGATGGTCAACAACGCCGACTGGCTGCTGGACCTCAACTATATCGAGGTGCTGCGCGAGGTCGGCGCCTGCTTCTCGGTCAATAACATGCTCCGCGCCGAGTGCTACAAGCAGCGCATGGAGAAGGGACTGAGCTTCCTCGAATTCAACTACATGATCATGCAGTCGTATGACTTCTACTACCTGTATCAGCACTACGGCTGCAATATGCAGTTCGGCGGCAACGACCAGTGGAGCAATATGCTGGGCGGCACGGAGCTGATCCGCCGCAAGCTGGGCAAGGACGCCCACGCCATGACCATCACCCTCCTGCTTAACTCCGAGGGCAAGAAGATGGGCAAGACGGCAAAGGGCGCGGTCTGGCTCGACCCGAATAAGACCAGCCCCTTTGATTTCTTCCAGTATTGGCGCAATGTCGCTGACGAGGATGTGCTCAAATGCATCCGTATGCTGACCTTCCTGCCGCTTGAGCAGATCGACGAGATGGACAAGTGGGAGGGTATCCAGCTCAACACCGCCAAGGAGATCCTCGCCTATGAGCTGACCAAGCTGGTCCACGGTGAGGAGGAAGCGGACAAGGCGCGCGCCGCTGCCAAGGCACTCTTTGCCGGCGGCGCGGACGACAGCGATATGCCCACCACCGAGCTGACCGAGGCGCAGTTGACCGACGGCAGCATTGCCATTCTTGACCTGATGCTTGCCTGCAAGCTTGCGCCGAGCAAGTCGGAGGCGCGGCGTTTGGTCCAGCAGGGCGGTGTATTTGCCAATGACGAAAAGGTCGCGTCCATCGACACGCGCTTTACCGCGGAACAGCTCAAGACCGGCGTGAAGCTCCGCAAGGGCAAAAAGGTCTATCATAAGGCTGTTTTGGCGTAATGGAATTTCGATTTGCAGGCGAGGCGGATTTTGAAGCGGTCAACCGTCTTTTATGAATCCCTCGGCATGCAGCCGAAGGTTATTCAATATCAGTGCAAACTATAAAGAAATCGGTGGGAGCTTCCAATCCCACCGATTTTTGCTTATGTAATGTAAACCGATGTAGGGCGGGGACATGTCCCCGCCGGTGCAGGAACTGCCCATACTGTACAAACCTACAGCCGGAGATTGCCACGACCGGTGCGCAGCTGTCCGCGACGAAGGAGCGTTACAGATGCGGCGTACCGCTCTGCGGGTCGTGTGCGCACCGATCTCGCAATGACAGATCAGGGTAGCTTGCTGTGTCATTGCGAGGAGCGCAGCGACGTGGCAATCTCGTGCAGGAACTACCGGTTGCGTACAAGCTTGTTCGCTTGTACCGTCTGCCGCTTCGCGGTCACGGGGATATGTCCCCGCCCTGCATTGGCGGGGTTGTTTTTGTGCTTCATTCTTCCGCGTCCTTGGGCGGTTCCAAGAGGATCAGCTTTTCCGCAAGGAGCTGGCAGAAGCCTGAGATGATCGACACCATGAAGATCAGATTCGTGATATCCTGTGGTGTCGCGTTGTTCCCGTGCAAAATCGGGTCGGCTGCTTGGGCAACCTGCTGACTGAAATACTGCGCCGTATGACGGTGGCGCTCCACATAGGCACTGTAGAGCGGCTCAAATTCCTCCTCGGGAATGCCGACGGGGATGATCTTCCGCAGCAACGCAATGCTCAGCGATTGCTTCATCGTGCAGATCATCAGCAAATAGGCGATGTGCAGACGGTAATACCGCTTTTTCCTTGGCTCCGGCATGATCTTCATGCGGACATAATTGTTGATCGCAGCGGGCGTGATGCAGTTGTCCTCCTTCAGCTCCGGCGGAAGATAGTCCAAATACTGCGTCAGCAGCGTGATCACCTGATCCATAAACAGCCCGATATCCGGAATCTCATTCCATGTCGGCAGCTTGAAATTGTCCAAATACTTTTCCCATCTGCGCAGCTTGCTCCCAACAAGGGTGACATCCTCTGTCATATAGTCCACCTGCCTTTTCTTGTGATTCTATCATAAATATCTTGTTTTTGCAATCATTATTTTTCACTAAAATTCATCTTGACATAGTTGAACATATTTGTTATTATAATATCGCATATTAGATTAGCGGGTGAGGTTAACAATGAGTTTTGCAATCATGACGGATACGGCAGCCAATCTTTTACATTCTCATCTTACCCAGCGGGAGATCACTGCCGTCCCGCTGGAATACTTCCTTGACGGCACGGCGCATACCTGCAATGCCGTGGACGAGATCGACGGCGAGGCATTCTATGCTACTTTGGGCGAAAAGGAGATCAAGACCGCGCAGAGCAATCCGCAGCGTTTTTTAGATGCAATGGAGCCTCTTGTGAAAGCAGGGAAGGACATCCTGTGCGTGACGCTCTCCTCGGGCATCAGCGGAACCTATACGAGTGCGTCCATTGCAGCCGATCAGCTCTGTGAGACCTATCCTGAGCGAACGATCCGCGTGATCGACTCGCTGGGCGCCTCTCTTGGAGAGGGTCTGCTCGTCCTGCACGCCTGCGATTGCCGCGACGCGGGAAAAAGCTTAGAGGAAACCGTCGCAGAGCTTGCGGATATGCGCGAGCGGATGTGTCAGGTGTTCACGGTGGACGATCTGCACTTCCTGCGAAAGGGCGGACGCATTTCGGGCGCGGTTGCCTTCGTGGGCACACTGCTCGATTTTAAGCCGCTTCTCAAGGGAAATGAGGAGGGCAAGATCGTCATGTGCGGCAAGACCCGCGGAAAGAAGCGCGCAATTGCTGCAATGGCGGAAAAATACGAGTCGTTGGTGGCGAATGCGCAGGAGCAGCGCATCGGAATCGCCTATGCGGGGCATCATGAGGATGCGCTGGCATTGGAAGCGCTGCTGAAAAAGAACAAACCGTCAAGGGAAATCCTGACGGTTTGCTACGAGCCGGTGACGGGTGTCCATGTGGGGCCCGGCGCAATTGCCCTCTTCTTTTTGGGCGAACCCGGCGTGCGGAAAAAGTGAACGGATCAAAACAGCAGGGTGAGCAGCCAAGCTAAGCTGACCGGCGCCGCGCCGATTGCCGCCCAGCCGAGGGGCGGGAGTCTGCGGCGCTTTTTTGCTGGCGCGTTGTGCAGGACGAAGCCGTTTGCCACGCGGCGCGCCTCCTCTAAGAGCTCCCGTTCTCCGACACCGTGCTTTTCCAGCGCATCCTCCCGCAGAAGGAAAATCGCCTGCTCGAACATCTTCGGGTCGGGAGACTTGACCACGACGACCTGCCTTGTGTTGCCTTTAACCATAAACATCCCTCCGAAAATAGCATAGACAAAAACAGCGCCGCCCAAACCGGGCGGCGCAAGTTTTATGGCTTCGCGGGGTCGGCGATGGAATCGTCGTGCTCGATCCAGTCCTGCACATTGACGATGTCATAGTCCGTTTTGGTGCGGCGGATCACAACCTGCGACAGACCGGCGTTGATGATCATGCGCGTACACATGGCGCAGGGGCGCGGCTGCTCCAAATACTCGCCTGTTTTTGCACTCTTGCCGACGAGGTAGATCGTCCCGCCGATGCACTCGCTGCGGGCGGCGGAGATAATTGCGTTCATCTCGGCGTGAACGGAGCGGCAAAGCTCGTACCGCTCGCCGGAGGGGATTTTCAACGTCTCGCGCACGCAGCCGTCCAGATCCAAGCAGTTGCGTCTGCCCCGCGGTGCGCCGTTATAGCCGGTGGAGATGATCTCGTCGTTGCGCACGATCAGCGCGCCGTACTTTGAGCGCAGACAGGTCGCGCGCTCCAATACCGTTTCCGCGATATCCAAATAATAGTTTTTCTTGTCAATGCGCTCCATTCTGCGCCTCCTTTGTGACGAAAAGAATTACAGATCGGACTTGCCGCGGGGGATAAATACGCCGCCGCGATCTTCGAGGATCTCGCCCTCCCGCACGACGCACTTGCCGCGCAGCCAAACCGAGGCGATGTGTCCCGCGATTTCACAGCCCTCATAGGGCGCGTAATCCACATTGGCAGCCTGATCCGCTGCGGTGATCGTTGTCCTGCCCTTCGGCTCGTAGACGACAATGTCCGCATCCGCGCCGACGGCGATATGTCCCTTCCTCGGGTACGCACCGTAGAGCTTCGCGGGCGCTTCGGAGAGAACCTCCGCCATTCGCTCCGCGCTGATCCGACCCGCCGCGACACCGTAAGTATACAGCAGCACGCCGCGCGTCTCAACGCCGGGCATACCGCCGGGAATCTTCGTGAAATCCTCTCTGCCTGCCGCCTTTTGCGTTAAGGTGAAGCTGCAATGGTCGGTGGAGACGGTCTGAATCTCGCCATCTGCCAGTGCATGCCAAAGCGCCTCATTGTCGGTCTTTTTCCGCAGCGGCGGTGCGCAGACATATTTCGCGCCCTCAAAGTCGGGCCTGCCGTAGAGGGAATCGTCCATCAAGAGATAATGGGGGCAGGTCTCCACATAGACCTTCTGACCCCGCGCCCGCGCCGCTTCGACCTCACGCAGACCGTCCTCCGAGGACAGATGCACGATCACCACGGGAACATCGGCGACAGACGCCATCTTGAGCAGACGACTGATCGCCTCGGCTTCGAGGATCGCGGGACGGCACTGCGGATGGGAGGCAGGGGAGAGCGCACCGGCCGCTTTCTTCTCCTTGATGAGCGCGTCGATCACGCCGGCGTTTTCACAGTGGACGCCCGCGATGCCGCCCAGCTCCTTCATCTTCCGCAGCGCGAGGAACATCGCCTCGTCGCCGATCATCATGGCGGGATAGGTCATGTACATCTTAAAAGAGCTGACGCCCTGCTCGAACATCTTGGGCAGCTCCGCGATGATCTCCTCGTTCCAGTCGTCAATGGTCATGTGGAAGCCGTAGTCACAGCCCGTCTTGCCGTCCGCCTTTTGGTGCCAGAGGTCAAGTCCGTATTGCAGACTTTCACCTTTGTTCGGGCAGGCAAAGTCGATCACCATCGTCGTGCCCCCCCGCAGCGCGGAGCGTCCGCCGGTGTAAAAATCGTCGGCTGTTGTCGTGTTGCATACATCGAGATCAAAATGCGTGTGCGCGTCGATAAATCCGGGGAACAGCAGCTTCCCCGAAACATCCACAACTTCCGCGTCCGCGCAAGTGATCTCCGGCGCGATTTGCGCGATCACCTCGCCGTCGATCAAAACATCCGCTTTTTCCGTACCGTGCGCGTTAATGACCGTGCCGCCCTTGAGCAGCTTTTTCATGGAAACCAGCTCCTTCTTTTATTATGGAACCTCTGAACAAATCAGCGGCGGCACTCAGCGGATCTTTTGTCGCATCTTTTTGGTTCGAAAACCTTGAAATACACAAAGTATTCCTGCGGTTTCCTAACCTCAATTTGCAGCAAAATCTCTCGCTGACCGCTCTTGCGGATTGCTTCAGAGCTTCCTAATTATTCTTTCTTCCATTTTACCACGGCGAACCGAAAAAGGGAATAGGGAAAATTCGTTGTTGCAATTGCGGCAGAAAGCGTGTAGACTATGCCTCGGGAGGGATCGCTATGCTGTCTTTTGAAAACGATTATAATGTCGGCGCACATCCGCGCATTTTAGAGCGCCTGATGCAGACGAATTTCGAGCCGCAGTCCGGCTATGGTGCGGATCGCTTCTGTGAAAGCGCCAAAACTCGTATCCGTGAGGCGTTTTCCAGCCCTAATGCCGATATCTTTTTTCTCACCGGCGGCACGCAGACAAACTGTGTTGTCATTGATGCGCTGCTGCATTCCTATGAGGGGGTAATCGCAGCCGCTACGGGACACATCGCGCTGCATGAGGCGGGCGCGGTCGAGTATACGGGACATAAGGTGCTGGAGCTGCCCGACCATGACGGCAAGCTGGATGTGGGCGAGCTTCGCGACTACCTTGAGACGTTCTACGCAGACGAGAATCATGACCATATGGTTTTTCCGGGCATGGTCTATCTCTCTTATCCGACGGAGCTTGGCACGCTTTACAGCAAGGCGGAGTTGACCGCGATCTCGCAGCTGTGTAAGAAATACCATATGCCGCTCTTTGCAGACGGCGCACGCCTTGGCTATGGCTTGATGAGCTCTGCATCGGATCTTACACCGGCGGAATTTGCCGCGCTGTGTGATGTGTTCTATGTCGGCGGCACGAAGGTCGGCGCGCTCTGCGGCGAGGCAGTCGTCTTCCCGCATGGCACGATGCCAAAGCAGTTCCTGACGACGGTCAAGCAGCACGGCGCACTGATGGCAAAGGGAAGACTCCTCGGCGTCCAGTTTGACACGCTGTTTGAAGACGGGCTGTATTTCGAGATCAGCCGCAATGCCATCCAAACGGCAGAAACGCTCAAAAAGGTGTTTCGCGAGAAGCGTTGCAGCATTTGGAGAGAAACACCGACCAATCAGCAATTCCTTGTCTTGGAAAACACGGAAATGACCCGCCTGCGTGAGCATGTGGCATTCAGCTTCTGGGAGAAATACGATGCAGCGCATACCGTCTGCCGCTTTGTCACAAGCTGGGCAACCAAACAGGAGGATATCAACGCCCTTCGCGCCTTGCTTTGAGCCGCTTTTGTGTGCCTGAAAAAGCCGTTTCTGACTTGACTGTACGAAAAAATTCGCAAAATCAGCGATTCCCGCGACTTTGTGCTTGATTTTTTACCAAAACACTGCTATAATACATCGCAGTCGGCAAACGCAGCCGATCAATACCGGACCACTGTTCTCTCGACAATGTCAGAAAACAGACACGGAGCGGTATCGAAGTGGTTATAACGGCCCTGACTCGAAATCAGGTGTACCGGCAACGGTACCGTGGGTTCGAATCCCACCCGCTCCGCCAAAAGTTCTGAAAATTATGTGTTTTACATGATTTTCGGAACTTTTTCTTTACTCAAAAAACCCAAGCATAACCATGTTTTCTTACAAAAAAACGATTTTTTTCTTTCCTCCGGCGTGTAGGCAAGAACGAGAAAAGCCGACAAACCGTTGCTATCACTGGCTTTTCGATCATTGCCCGATTCACAATTGCCCAAAGCTCTTTGTTCACCAGCGCGATCCATGAGCCTCATACCAATCGCCAATTAAAATGTGCAACGCGCATTTTAATTGCGATACCGTGATTGGTACGAGACGTATTTTCGCGATGCTTTCCTTATCATCGCGAAAATGCAACGCCGGTAGGCGTTGAAAACCGATTGAAATGAATATTTTAATCGGTTTTTAGTATCAGACTAAAAACAAAGAATTGTTATTTGGGAATTTTGGCACACGGAATATTGAATGTTTTTGGATAAAGGGAAAAAGAAATACTCAGTTCAATGCTAACCCTTTTGAGAGATACCTTCCTATTTGCAGAGCAACGCGGCTGTGTCCGCCCGGGCATGGCCGCCTCGTTTTCAAAGAGTAGACTACCGAACGATAGGTATCACTTGGTAAAAAGGAGAGATCTCGTATGAATGAAGAAGACAAAATCGCATGGATCGATGAGGAGAACAGATTCCATGCGATAGAAGAATCTATAAAACAGACACATACGCATACAAAAAATGCCTATATGCAGCCGAAATTCTCTGGTAGGATATAAAGTGTAAGCGGGAAACAAGCGCATATTCCCAAGAAGTAGACTCTACATATTATACGAGGAGGAAACAACATGAAATCTCTGCAAACCATACAAAAGACCTTTCGCGTCTTTCAAATTCTCACAAAAATAGCGCTGGTATTCAGCATCGTGGGCGCAGCCCTTTGTGCGGTGGGCGTTCTGTGCGCTATCGTCGGGTACGCCGGCGGTCAGGTGTTCAGCCTCTTTGGCGAGCCGATTTCCTTCTTTACGGGCAAAGAAGATATGAAACAAGTCATGGCTGTACTGCTTTCCGATCTGGTCTACCTGACCGTCGATGCCATTCTGCTGACCTTTGCCGGACGGTATTTCAAAACCGAGCAGACCGAGGGGACGCCCTTTACGGAAAACGGTGCGAATCTCATCATGCGGCTGGGCATCCGCTGCATCTATATGCCCATTGTATCAGTCGTGATCGCCTCCGTCATCCTTGCGTGTTTGGATGCGGAGAAAGGCGGCGACATCAGTAACCTCCCCGGAGTGATTACCGGTATCGTTCTGATCCTGGCATCCCTCATCTTCCGCTACGGTGCTGAGCTGGAGAAAAGGAGTCATGCACCGGCTTCTGATGGCGATGAGGAAAGGCACAATACAACACGAAATACCATTTTCATTTGATTGATTCATTGATAAAGAGATGCATTCCGCCTGCATGGAAAAGCGAAATGTATCACGCTGAATTT
>CAMAEX010000074.1:0-8350 GCA_945832065.1 uncultured Clostridia bacterium
CGATATCGCAATTAAAATGTGCTTTGCACATTTTAATTGGTGATTGGTATGAAAAGCCCTCCGAGGGGTGTTCTCGGAGGGCTTTCAAATTATTTTAACGATCTTGCGCGGGAAAATTTGCTTTTCGGCTGTTCGGTGAGTCCGTAACGGTTGCAGAGTAAGGTGACCAGAGACAGCATCTCGGTGGGTTCACCCTCGTAAAGCTCCAATTCCAGCTCCGTAAAAGGCAAACGCTCCGTCTGACCGTGCAGGATGCCGCAGTCACCGGCGAGCTCTGCGCGGCTGCCGTCGGGGAATTGCAGCATCACGCAGAGCCGCGTAAATTCCGCACCGCAGACGGGAAATACATCGCCCATACCGTAGAGCAGCAACAGCTCCTGCGGCGCGCCCGCCAAAAGCAACGCTTCAATCGCGGCATCGTCCAAACAGTCAGCGCAGACCTGCCATTCGCCGCGTGCATGGGATTCTTTGAGCGGCGTTTTGACGCAGACGACGGAGGTGTCTCCCTCCATACGGCGGCGCAGTGTCCAATGCCGCGTGCAGAAACGGCGGTCGGGAGAATCGTAGTAGGTTGTTTTCATCGGCATTTCCCGCCATGCCCCATCGGTGAAATCGGCAATGTCCGCATCCTGCAAAATCTCTCGCAATGCCGTCGCATTCGGCACGAGCAGCTTATATTCGAGTTCCTTTCCCACAAAAACGCCTCCCTTTTTTGATCATCATATCACCGGAACCCCGCGCTGTCAAATAAAAGAAAAGATTTCCCCGGGCATTTCCCGACAGCCTTGGCGCGTTCCCTATGTTAAAATCGAGAAAAATCGTGTGATTGCGGAGGTTCTGGCATGAAAGGAACTGGCGTGCAGAAATTGCTGCCGAACGGACGGAAGCTTTTGCGTGGGAAAACGCTGGGGGAGCGGAGCGTGCTGCTGCGGGACTGTTTGCTGCTGCTTTGCGGCGGATTTCTTTTAAGCGGCATCGGAATCCAAGGAAGAGCGCTGCCGCTCGCGGCGTGTCTGGTTGCAGCGCAGCCGTTCGGACTGCGTGCGATGGCTACGGCGTTCGGCGCGTGTCTCGGTTACTTCCTGCGCTGCGACGGAGCGGAGGCGGCGGAGCTGATCGCGCTTTGCATGATGTCTTTGGCGCAGTCGGCGGTCTTTCAGGGGACAAGCCTGCCGCGCTTCCGATGGTTTTCTCCCTGCCTGACTGCGGGTGTCTGCGCGGTATTGAGCGGGGTGGGGCTGCTCGGCGGCGATGGCGCGGTAACACTCTGGACTGTCCGCGTTGTGCTGGCAGGCATCGGCTGCGCGATCTTTCGCAGCGCGCTGCACGGGAATTCGACTGCGCGGCTGCTCCTGACGGCAGCATTGGCGGCAGGTGCCTCGCCCTTGGTGCCGCAAGCGGATCTCGGACTTCTTTGCGCGGTCGCTTTGTGCTGCGCGAGGCAGGAGCTGCTGCCGACGGCGGTGCTGGGGATCGCGTTGGATGTGTTCGGCGCGCAGACCCATGCAACGGTTGCACTGCTGCTGCCTGCCGTACTCTGCCGCCGTCTTTCTCGTGGGGAGCATCGGGCGGTGTGCACACTTTGCTTTGCGCTGCTGCCGAATCTGGCGCTTGTGCTGTTCGGCGAGGCAAGTGCGGGAAGCTGTATGGTGATATCTGCGGGCGCAGCGCTTGGAATGCTTGCAAGGCAGCTGGGGTGGTATGAGATGAGCGAGGAACCCTCCGACGCGGCAGGTGCAAGATTGGAGAATGCCGCGCAGGTGCTGGAGCTTTTGCGCAGTCGCCTGCCCCAAAGCGCGGAGAATCCCTCTGCAAGCGAGGCGGAGAGCGTCTATGACGGTGCGGCGGAGCGCATTTGCCGCTGCTGCGCCCGTTTTCACCGCTGTTGGGAGCATCGCGCGGAGGAGACCTATGAGGCGCTGACCGGCGCGGCAAGGCGGATCATTGAGCGCGGCGCTGCCGAGGTCGAGGATTTCCCCCAGAGCTTTCGGGACAACTGCTGCCACATGGAGGGCTTCGTCACCGCGATCAACGGGGAACTGGAGGGAATGCTGTTCCGCCGCCGCTACCGCATGGAGCTGCAGGAGAGCCGCCGCGTGATCGAGCAGGAGTTGGGATATATTGCGGAATACTTAAGGAGTGCGGAGTCGCAGAAGCCGACATCGAAGGTTGCGGAGCTGTCCTTTGTGCCGGAGGTCGGCATTTGCAGCGTCGGGAAAAACGGAAACCGCGTCAACGGCGACCGGGGCGCGTGCTTCCGCGGAACGCGGGGCGATTATTTTGTGCTGCTGTGTGACGGCATGGGCACGGGAGAGGAGGCATCCCGCCTGAGCGCAGAGACGGTGCAGCTCTTGGAGCAGCTGCTCCGCGCAGGACTCGCGCCGGAAGCCGCGCTGCAAATTTACAACGGCGCGGAGGTCCTGCGCGGGACGGATCGCTTTACGACCATTGATCTGCTCTGCCTCGACCTCTTCACCGGCGAGGCGGTTTTATATAAATGGGGCTCCGCGCCTTCCTATTGGCGGGACAAATATGAGGCGAAAAAAATCGGGACAGCGGCGCCGCCGCCCGGTGTGGGGGTGGGAGGAGAGAGCACACCGGAGCAATACCGTCTGTCCCTGAAACGGGGGGAGATGCTTGTTCTTGTCAGTGATGGAGCAGGAGGAGCGCAGACCGAAGCCGCCATTGCGGCTTACAGCGGAGAGTCGGCGCGGGAGCTTGCCGCCCTGCTGATCTCCGGTCTGCCGGCGGAGGATGACATGACCGCAGTCGTGATCTCTCTGCGACCCTGTACCTCTTGAGACAGAATACCACATCTTGTGCGAACTTTTTGTCGAAATACAAGATACGGGAAATAATATTTCCCAAATTGCAGACAAAAGCTGAAAAAAACTTCGTTTCTTCGATAAAAATCCTGCGCTTGCGCCTTGTCAAAGCGGTGACTTTCTGCTATGATGGCGGCAAAGGAGGCGAACGGTATGCGGCTTTATCCCGGGGCGGTGATCCGGCAGGCGAGGGAGGAACGGCAGTGGAGTCAGGAGGGCTTGTGCAGCGGGATCTGTGCGGTGTCCTACCTGTCGAAGATCGAACAGGGCAAGGCAGAGGCAAGCCCGGAGATTCTGCGCCTGCTGTTTGCGCGGCTGGAGCTGGCGTGGTATGACGACGAAACGACGCTTTTGCGGGCAAAGGAGCTGACGGAGCGTTTCTATGAGGCGCTGTTTTCCTATGACAGCGCGACGCTTTCAGCGTGCGAGGCGGAGCTTTCCGCGCAGACCGAACGCCTGACGCACTGCGTCTATGCGCCGGATACCGCGCTGATGCGGGCATTTCTGCAAAAGAATGCTGCGCTTGCGGAGGCATTTGAACCGTATTTTGACAACAGGCGTCTCGCCTTACTGCGATTGCTGCAGGGCAGGGACGAGGAGGCAATGCGTCTGTATCCCTGCGCTTATCTATCTCTGATGGCGGGAATCGGTGCGTATGAACGGGGCGAGAGCTATACCCATGCCGTCGAGCTGCTGCGTTCAAGCTATGAACAGGCGGCTGCCAACGGTGAGGCACGGCTGATGCTGCTGGCGCGGATGTATCTGGGAAATTGTTATTGCAATCAGCGGAACATTGAGGAGATGGAAGCACATTACCGCATTGCCACGCGGCTTGCCCGTGCGCTCGGAGATACCGGGACGATCGCGCATATGCAGTATAATGCGGCATCCACGCAGTTGGAGACGGGACAGTATGACGCAGCGTACCGCTATTTTTCCGCGCAGGAAGCGCCCTCCGTTATGGGACTGCACAAGCTTGCCGTCTGCTGCGAAAAGCTCGGACGCACCGAGGAGGCGCTTGCTGCGCTTGAGCGCGCGGCGGGCATGCCCTCCGAGTATCCGCCCACGGAGCTGGCGCTGCGGATGTGCGCTTTGGTGCGCTTTCGATTGGAGCATAAGGACTATCTGCATTGCGCGGCGTATGGCGAAATGCTGCTGGCGGTCTTCGCGGAGTGCCGCAAAACCCTGCCGGTTGGCTACGCCTCATTTCACCTGCCGTGGGTGCTGGAATGGTACACCGCTTCGAGGCAGTACCGCCTTGCTTATGAGTTGATCCGAGATTTTCCTATAAAAATATGAATAAAGCAGAACGAACCGCTTCTTTTAAGAAAATTTTCTCAAAAGAAGCGGGTTTTTATTTCTTTAACGGTTTGCTACAATGATGGCGAGGTGAGAGAGATGAAACAAAAGCTGTGGACGCGGAATTTTACGCTTGTCACCGTGGCGAGCGCGCTCGGCGCGATCGGCGGCATTACGGGCGGTTTTGCGCTCTCGTTTTTGGTGTTCGACGAGACGGGAAGCACCTTAGCTTCGGCGCTGATCCTTGCCATTCAGCTCGTGCCGTATTTTGTCCTGCCGCTCATCGTCGCGCCGTGGATGGATCGTATGCCGCGCAAGCCGTTTTTGGTCGGCGGCGATCTGCTGAACGGCTTGCTTTATGCCCTTGCGGGACTGTATTTACTATTTTTCAAATTTTCCTATGTCGGATATCTTGGGTTTTCTCTGCTGCTGTCGAGCCTTGGTGCGTTTGACGAGCTGGCGTATAACAGCATTTACCCCAAGCTCATTCCGGAGGGTATGGAGCAGAAGGGCTACACTGTCTCGTCCATGCTCTACCCGGTGCTGAAGGTGGTAATGATGCCCGTTGCGGCGGTGCTGTTTGAATGGCTGGGCGTCGCGTGGCTGCTCATGATTCAGGCGGGACTTTCCCTGTTGGCGGCGCTGGTGGAGAGCCGTATCCGCATTGTCGAGGAAAGACGCATGGATGGGGAACGCTTTTCTCTGCGCCTGTGGTGGAGCGACATCAAGGAGGCGGCTCGGTATTTGAGGCAGGAGCGCGGTCTGCGAAACATTTATGGTTACATGGCAATTACAAACGGCGTGGCGACGGGCTATTCGCCGCTGCTGATCGCGTTTTTCCGCACGACACCGGGGTTTTCCGCTGCGATGTACTCTCTGTTTTCGGTGGCGGAATTCTTGGGCAGAAGCATCGGCGGCGCGGTGCAGTACCGCATGAAGCTTGCGCCGAAAAAGAAATTCGGGTTTATCTTCGGCGTGTATCAGTTCTATGAAGCGATGGACATGAGTCTTTTGTGGCTGCCTTACCCCCTGATGCTCGTCAACCGCGCCTGTGCGGGCTTCTTCGGCATCAACAGTGCCACGATGCGGCAGGCGGCGGTGCAGCGATATATTCCGGAGCATCTGCGCGCCCGCGTCAACGCCTTTGAGAGTATGTGCATCACAGCGTCGTGCAGCGTGATGAGTCTTACCATCGGAGCGCTGGGCGAGGTATTGGACTATCGCCTGTGTGTCACCCTCGGCGCTGCCTTCTCTCTTGTGTGTTGCTGGCTGACGATATGGCGCAGCCGCAAAAGCATCCGCCCGATCTACGAAAACGGCGAATCATTTGTGTAGGGCGGGGACATGTCCCCGCCGTGGTAGCTGCATTGCTGTTTGCAGTATCGTGAGCTTGTGCGGATGGCGCTTCGCGGTCGGCGGGGACATGTCCCCGCCCTACAGAGGGTGCGTGGTTAATCATAAAAAATCTGACGGTAGTGAGCCGTCAGATTTTTATATTCAGGTTTCTTTCGGGAGGTCGCGCATGGTGAGGCTGATGCGCTTGCGCTTTTCATCGACCTCCAGCACTGCGACCTTGACGATATCGCCGACCGAGACGACCTCGGACGGGTGCTTGATATAGCGGTTACAGACGCGGGAGATATGCACCAGACCGTCCTGATGCACGCCGATATCGACAAATACGCCGAAATCAATGACATTGCGCACTGTGCCGGTCAGCACCATGCCGGGCTTTAAGTCCTTCATTTCCAGCACATCCGTGCGCAGGATCGGCGCGGGCAGTTCGTCGCGCGGGTCACGCCCGGGTTTACATAATTCTTTGATGATATCCCGCAGGGTCGGAACGCCGACGCCGCATTCCTTTGCCGCCTGCTCCATGCCGAATGCTTCGGCACGCTTGGGCAGCTCCGCAAGCTTGCCGTCTGCGACATCTTGAAGGGTATAGCCGCACAGCGCAAGCAGCTTTTCCGCCGCGTCATAGGATTCGGGATGGACACCCGTGTTGTCCAAAATCTGCTTGCTCTCCGGCACGCGGAGGAAGCCTGCTGCCTGCTCGTATGCCTTCGCGCCTAACTTCGGCACCTTTAAGACCTGCTTGCGGGCAGTGAATGCGCCGTTTTCCTCGCGGTAGGCGACGATATTCTTCGCCGTTGTGGCATTCAGACCGGAAACTCTGCGCAGGAGGGAGGCGGAGGCAGTGTTGAGATCAACGCCGACCGCGTTGACGCAGTCCTCGACTACGCCGCCGAGGGCTTCATCAAGACGCTTTTCAGGCAGATCATGCTGGTACTGCCCCACGCCGATGGCCTTCGGGTCGATCTTCACCAGCTCCGCCAGCGGATCCTGCATTCTTCTTGCGATGGACACCGCACTGCGGAGATTGACATCATACTGCGGGAACTCCTCCGCGGCAAGCGGCGAAGCGGAATAGACCGACGCGCCGGCCTCGGAGACGATCATGTAGGAAACGCCCGATACCTTGCCCAGCAGCTCGCAGACGGTACTCTCCGTCTCGCGGGAGGCGGTGCCGTTGCCGATGGCGATGTGCTCGATGCCGTGCTTACGGATCAGGGAGGCAAGCTTCGCAATCGCCTCGTCGCGCTTGGCTTTGGAAAAGGTTGGGTAGACTACGGCAGTGTCCAGCACCTTGCCCGTGGCATCCACGACGGCGACCTTGCAGCCGTGGCTGTAGCCGGGGTCAAGTCCCATGGTCACATGCCCCTTGACCGGCGGCTGCATCAGCAGCGGGCGCAGATTGAGAGCAAAATTATGAATTGCGCCTTCATTGGCGTCGTCCGTCAGAGTGGTGCGCAGTTCGCGCTCCATGCTCGGCGCGATCAGACGGTCATAGGCATCCTCAGCGGCACTGCGGACAAAGGCGGTCGCGCTGCTGCCCGGGATCAGGACGGCGCGGCGCACGCAGATGAGCGCCTGCTCACGGTCAACTTCAATCGAAGCCTTCAGGAAGTCCTCCCGCTCGCCGCGGTTGATCGCCAAAACCTGATGCCCCTGTAATTTGGAAAGCGGCTGAGAAAAGTCATAGTAGAGCTGATAGACGGAGGTCTCCTCCTCTTTTCCCTTGGCGGCGGTCGTGCGCATGAGTGCCATCCGCTGCATGACTGAGCGCAGCGCCTTCCGAATGGCGGCATCATCCGAGATCATCTCCGCGACGATGTCTGATGCGCCCGCGAGTGCTTCCTCGATGGTATTCACGCCAAGCTCTGGGTTAACATAATCTTGCGCCAATTCCTCGGGCATGGGTAGGTCGCGCTCCTGCGCGAAGAGCTTCAGCGCCAGCGGCTCCAAGCCCTTTTCCTTCGCCACGGTCGCACGGGTACGGCGCTTGGGCTTATAGGGACGGTAGAGATCCTCCAATTCCGAAAGGGTCACGGCGCTGTCAATGGCGGCGGAAAGCTCGTCCGTCAGCTTGTCCTGCGCGGCGATGGACTTGCGGATCTCCTCGCGGCGCTGGGCGAGATTGCGCAGGTATTGCAGACGGTCTGCGAGGGTACGCAGGGTGGTGTCGTCCATTGCACCGTGCAGCTCCTTGCGGTAGCGGGCGATAAAGGGGATGGTATTCCCCTCGTCAAGCAGCTTCACGACATTTTTGACATATTGCAGCGGCTTGTTCAGCTCAGCCGCGAGAGTTTGCAGCAGTTCTTCCATAGTGCCTCCGTGATTGTTATCAGATAAGTTGAAATATAGTATACCACAATTCCCCGGGAAAGAAAAGAAAAAACTTGCATAGAAGCTTATATGCTGGTATCCTATGGACAGGAGGGATGCAATATGGAGATCAAACTGGGAAGATACCGTCATTTTAAGGGCAATGAATATGAGGTGCTGTATACCGCGCGGCATTCGGAGACGCTGGAAGAGATGGTCGTCTATCGTGCGCTCTACGGCGAACGGGGCATTTGGGTGCGTCCGGCATCCATGTGGAATGAGATGGTCGAGCGCGACGGCAAGACCTACCGCCGCTTTACGAAGATTGAATAATCCAAACGCCGGAGAGCCATGTAGACCGGGGACATGTCCCCGGTCTACAAAGGGCTTCATGGCAATGACACGGGGAAGCCTACCCTCATTTGTCATTGCGAGGAGCGCAGCGACGCGGCAATCTACTGCTTGATTTTTTCTACTTCGTACGCAGCCATGGCGGCAGGGACGTCCCCTTCCAACAATATGATGAAACCTGACGGCGTTTTGCCGTCAGGTTTGCAGAC
>CAMAEX010000075.1:0-8344 GCA_945832065.1 uncultured Clostridia bacterium
TTTACTTTCTGAAATACGGACCCTTGAGATCGGTAGCAGTACGCCGTAGGGCGCGACGACTCGGCGCGCCGGTGCAGGAACTACCAAATGCGCACAAACTCGTTCGTCTGTACTGTCTGCCGCTTCGCGGACGGCACGCCGAGTCGTCGTGCCCTACGCTCCACCTATGATGCTAATTTATAAAGTTTTAGCTTTAACAGCATAGTAGGGGCGGATATTATCCGCCAGCGTGCAGGAACTACCGACTGCATACAAGCTCCCTTCCCATGTCATTGCGAGGGCGCTTGCGCCCGTGGCTGCGCAGCCGTTCGCGACGACGGAGCCTTACGGATGCGGCATATCCCTTGCCAGTGCAATCTCTTGCAGGCACCCAAACCTCACACCATTTCAACCGAAAGGAGCGGCACATATGGCGCAGACGGATCCCATACGGACCATTCCGGGCATCGGGCCGAAAAAGGCAGCGCTGTTTGCCAAGCTCGGCATCGAGACGCTGGGCGACCTGCTGCACTTTTATCCCCGCGACTACGAGGATCGGACGCGGATCACCCCGATTGCCTCCCTCGAGATCGATCAGCCCGCGTGCTTCATCGCCTCGGTGGTGACAACGCCCCGGACGCAACGCATCCCCAAGCCGGGGCAGAAAGCGCTGGAGGTCACAAAGCTCACCGTCGCTGACCACACAGGGCGGCTGAATCTGACCTTTTTCAACGCCTCCTACTCCGCGGGAAAAATGGTGCGCGGCGAGACCTACTGCTTTTACGGCACCCTGACCGGAGACTACCTCGGCTACGCCATGACGAATCCCCTCTTTGAGCCGTTGGATACAGCGGGAAACATCACCCGCCGCATCATGCCGATCTATCCCCTCACGGCGGGTCTGACCAACAAAGCCATTGTGCAGGCGGTCGCAGCCGCGCTGGCGCGATGCACCCCGGCAGAGACGCTGCCCGAGGCGCTGCAGGATACCTACGGCTTGTGTGACGCCGCCACCGCCCTGCGCGAGATCCACTGTCCCTCCACGATGGAGGCGCTGGAGGCAGCCCGTAAGCGGCTGATCTTTGAGGAATTCTATATCTTTTCTGCCGCCCTTGCCCTCGTCCGGGCAAAGCGCAGCGTCCGCGCCGTTGCGCCCTTTCATACCGACGGCATGGAGGACTTTTACCACGCCCTCCCCTTCCGCCTGACGGATGCCCAAACCCGCGTGATCGGGGAAATCCTCGCAGACTTCCGCTCCGGCAAGCCGATGAGCCGCCTTGTGCAGGGGGATGTCGGCAGCGGCAAGACGATGGTCGCGGCGGCGGCGGCGTTCTGCGCGGCAAGAAACCGGAGGCAGACCGCCCTGATGGCGCCGACGGAGATTCTCGCCAAGCAGCATTTTGACCGCCTTGCGCCCCTGCTGGACAAGCTCGGTGTCCGCTGTGCGCTTCTGACCGGCTCCATGACACCGCAGCAAAAGCTCGCCCGCAGAAAGGAGCTTGCGGAGGGCGCTTATGACCTCGTCATCGGCACCCACGCGCTTTTGACCGAATCGACCACCTTCCAAAGCCTCGGACTGGTCATTGCGGACGAGCAGCACCGTTTCGGCGTATCGCAGCGCGCCGCCCTGCTGTCCAAGGGCGAGCAGCCGCACCTGCTCATTATGTCCGCCACGCCGATTCCGCGCACGCTGGCGCTGATTCTCTACGGCGACCTCGATGTCTCCGTCATTGACGAGCTGCCCCCGGGCAGGCAAAAGGTCGATACCTTCCTTGTGGATGAACGCTACCGCAAGCGGCTCAACGGCTTCATCCGCAAGCAGGCGGAGGAGCGGCACCAGACCTTTATCGTCTGCCCCGCCATTGAGGAGAGCGAGACGGACTCCCTTAAATCCGCCGAGCAGTGGGCGCAGACGCTCCGGGACTATGTCTTTCCCGATCTCCGCGTGGCGCTGCTGCACGGCAAAATGAAAGGCGCGGAAAAGGAGCAGATCATGTCCGCCTTTGCCGCGCACGAATATGATATTCTCGTCTCCACGACGGTCATTGAGGTGGGCGTGGATGTGCCGAACGCGACACTGATGATCGTGGAAAACGCCGACCGCTTCGGGCTGTCCCAGCTCCACCAGCTCAGAGGACGCATCGGACGCGGCGAGGCGAAGTCCTATTGCATTCTCGTCTCCGACAATCAAAATAAGGAGACGGGCGCCCGCCTAAAGGCGCTGTGCGCGACGAACGACGGCTTCCGCATCGCGGAGGAGGACTTAAATCTGCGGGGGCCCGGCGACTTCTTCGGCAGCCGCCAGCACGGTCTGCCCGCCTTCCGCATCGGCAATTTGGCGCAGAACATGACCGTCCTTGCCCAGGCGCAGGAAGCGGCAAAGCAAACCGTTACCGCAGGCATTCTCCCCGACCGCCTGCAAGAAGCCGTCAACGCCCTCCTTCAAAACGGCGAGTTCTCCCTAAACTGAGCGGCATCCCCGCCCTACAGATTTTTCATCGCTTGCAATCACCATATTCACAAAACACAGCCTCCGCTTTTTGGCGGAGGCTGCTTATGGTTCACCGTAAGAAAATATACTTCCCGCCTCTGTAAGGGCGAACCGTGCCAATCCGCTGGGCGGAGGGGACGGCGGTCTTGAGGTCGGCATAGAGGGCGTCCGCGTCGTCGGGATGCACCGCGATCAGAAGCCCGCCCGAGGTCTGCGGGTCATAGAGCATATCCTGCACCGCAAGCGGCACCTCTCCCGCATCGACCGCCGCCTCGGCAAAGGCGCGGTTGCGGTACATCCCCGCAGGCAAAATGCCCATCTCGGCAAAGCTGCGGGCCTCCTCGATCAGGTCGATCTGCGCGGTGTCAAGCTCCAGCTCCATGCCGCTGCCCTGCGCCATCTCCAGCGCGTGTCCCAGCAGGGCAAAGCCGGTCACGTCGGTGCAGGCGTGGACGCGGTAGTTCACCATCACGTCGCGCGCGCCCTTGTTGAGCGTCGTCATCAGTTTTTTCGCAAGCGCCTGTGTCTCCTCCGAGACGAGATCCACACGGGCAGCCGTCGTCAGAATGCCGATGCCGAGGGGCTTTGTCAAAAACAGGACATCCCCCACCTCCGCGCCGCAGTTTTTCAGCAGCTTTTTCGGATGGACGAAGCCCGTCACGGCAAGCCCGTACTTCGGCTCATCGTCCAAAATGCTGTGACCGCCCGTGATGATCGCGCCTGCCTCATAGACCTTGTCATAACCGCCGCGCAGGAGAGCGTGTACCGCCTCCTTGGGCAGGCTGTCCGGCACCGCCATGATGTTGAGCGCCAGCTTCGGCTCTCCGCCCATCGCGTAGACGTCCGACAGCGCGTTCGTTGCCGCGATCTGCCCAAAGGTATAGGGATCATCGTCGATGGGCGGGAAGAAATCCACCGTCTGCACAAGGGCAAGGTCCTCCGTCACCTGATAGACCGACGCATCGTCCGACTTGTCAAACCCGACCAACAGATTCGGATCATGATGTACGCGGATGCCGTCTAACAGCTTTGCCAGCACGCCCGCGCCGACCTTCGCCCCGCAGCCCGCGCATTTTGCAAGCTTGGTTAATTTGATATCCTCCATCTCAAAGTGCCTCCGTAAATCGTAAGATTGCCTCCAGCACGCCGCCGCCGATGGCAAGCGCCTTGTCGGAGACCAAATCGCAGTAGGAACGCTCCCCGCGGGGGTCAACGTCTCCCGCCTTCATGCCCTTGTGCACGGGCGTGCCGTCTGCGAGCAGTCCGCGCAGAACGCCGCCGATCTGGCAGCGCATCGGTTCGTCTCCCACATAGCCCGCGATCTCGTTCTGCTCCACCATCGCGCCGATCTCGAGCCTCTGCCGGAAGATGCCGTCGGCAGGGGCGCGGAGGACGCGTTCTCCCGCAAAGCCGCCGATCAAGCCGGGAATATTGGTGTTGGGCAGAGGCGAGCCGTCCGTTATGACGCGCCCGAGCGTGTGCCCGCGCATCGTCTCAATCGCCGCGTGACAGTCTACCCCCGCCGTAAAGCCGGGACCGACACCGACCACACAGGGCGCGTCGGTAATCTTCGTCCCCAAATTTCGCTTGGCGAGAATGGCATCCACCACCGCGTCCGGGTGCAGGTCCGCAATGCAGCGCGCCTCCGGGTCTGCCAAAACGGGGATCCTCCCAGCTTTCAATATGGCAAGTGCCTGTTCCGGCGTCTCGGCAAGCTGCGCGGTCACGTCCTCCACCGTCATCGTGCCGAACAAAATCGCCTGCGAAAAGCAGACCGTGCGGCGTATGGCAGTCGGACGCGGCAGATCGGTCATCACGATCTGCATCCGCGCGTGGTGCAGCCGCAGGGCGATGCCGGATGCCAAATCGCCCGCGCCGCGAATCAAAACGAGCATATCATCTCTCCTTTTTCTAAAGCCGCGAGGACGCATGGGCAGTCGAGCAAGCCCGCAAGCTCCCGCGCCGCCTGTTCACGCTCAGGGGTATCGACCTGATTGATCAGCACCCGCGTATGCAGCCGTTCCCTTTGCAGCAGTCTTGCCAAGGCTTCCGGGGTCGCGCAGGCGGCTTCTCCGGTCAGCGCGGCAAAGACCTCCGGTCGGTGCACCTTCTCCGCGACGCTGCCATACAATCCGGACGCCCCAACCACGCAGATCACTTGCTCCGCTTCAGTCGGAATCACCGGCTCATAAGCGGCGTGGGCTTTCATGGGCAGACGCTTTGCCCCATCCGCCTCGACTAGGACATAATCCGCATACTGCGCAAGCAACCCAATCGGTTCGCGCGGCGCGGTCAGCTTCCCGTGTTCACAGGGTGTGCCGACGCATAAGACCGGCTTAGGCTGCGCAGCCGTCTCGGAAAAGGGCATATTCTGCGGCGGGAAAATGTGCGTCGTGGTCGTGATGATCACCGTGCCGCTACGGGAAAGCTCCTCGGCGAGCCGGAGCAGCAGCGTCGTCTTGCCGCCCGCGCCGATGATCGCCGTAACGCCGCGCTTCACGGCAAGCCCCTCGGAAAACAGCATTCTCACATTCCTCGCATTTCGTTATTCTTCTCATAGGATAACACATTCGGCAGGCTTCGTCAACCGTGCGCAAAAAATATTGACGCAGCGCGAAAAGCTGTGGTATACTGATTTTATGGAACAAAGCTTCAGACCTGTCTTGACCGTGCGGATCTTCGGAGAGAGCAAATGCTTCGGCCCCGGCGTTGCAGAGCTGCTGCGGCGCGTGCGCTCGGAAAAATCCCTCCGCGCCGCGAGCGCATCGATGGAGATGGCATATTCGAAGGCATGGACGGTCATCAAAAACTCAGAAGCCGCGCTCGGCTTCAAATTGCTGGTTTCCACCACGGGCGGCAGACACGGAGGAGGTGCGACACTCTCGCCAGAAGCAGAAAAATTACTCGCCGCTTACGATGGATACTGCGCCGCCCTCCGCCGCTGCGCAGAAGCAGAATTCCCCCGCGCCTTTGACGGCATCCTCCCGCAGAAATAGTTTTTCACGATTCACTAAACCACCGTATTCCCATGAGGCTACCCCTCTTGTCATTGCCACGACCAGTGCGCACACTGGTCGTGGCAATCTCAGGCTGTGGGTTTGTACGCACTTGATCGTTCCTGCACGAGATTGCCGCATCGCTGCGCTCCTCGCAATGACACGGAGAGGCTACCTTTTTTGTCATTGCGAGACCAGTGTGCACACTGGTCGTGGCAATCTATGCAGTTCGGTTCATAAAGCGTATATCAAAAAAGCTTAGACAGGACGGTTCTCGTCTTGCCTAAGCTTTTTCATTTCTCAGCGTTCGCTGCCGAGGCGGTATTTGAAATCCCGGTAGCCGAAGTCTGTGAGTCTCGTCAGCTTCCCCTGTTCATCCCGTCTCCAAAGGTCGGGCAGGGGCATCCCGTTAAAGGTGTTGTTTTTACAGGTGGAATAAATCGCCAGATCTCCGAAGATCACAAGATCGCCCTCCTGCAGCGGTCGGTCAAAGGAGTATACGCCGATCACATCCCCCGCAAGACAGGTCGGTCCCGCCAAGCGGTAAGCATAGACTCCCTCCCCGCCCTCCCGCGCCCGGTAGACAGGGGGCAGATAGGGCATTTCCAAAACATCCGGCATATGGCAGGCGGCGCTGGCATCCAAAACGGCGATGGGAAGTATCTCATCCGCAATAACATCCAGAACGCGCGAGACAAGATAGCCTGCGTTCAGGGCGCACGCTTCCCCCGGCTCCAAATAGACCTCCACATTCCAAGTGTTCTTCGCGTATAAAATGCAGCGCTTCAGTATGGATAGCTGATAGCCCGGGCGGGTAATGTGGTGCCCGCCGCCCATGTTCAGCCATTGCATTTGCGGCAGGATATCGCCGAACTTCTCCTCCACCGCATGCAGCGTCAGCTCCAACGCGTCGGCATCCTGCTCGCAGAGGGTGTGAAAATGCAGACCGTCCAAAAGCGAGATCAGCTCCGGTGTCATCTCCCGCTCCCAGCGCGCCCTTGTGACGCCGAGGCGGCTGCCGGGTGCGCAGGGGTCGTAGGTCTCATGTCCCTCCTGGGTGGAGCATTCGGGATTGATGCGCAGACCGATGCTCTTCCCCGCCTGCTTTGCCCGCGCTCCGAAGCGTCTGAGCTGGGCGGGAGAGTTGAACACGATATGATCCGCATAGCGCAGCAGCTCCGCAAAGTCCTCCTCCCGGTAAGCCGCGCAGAACACATGCACCTCTTTACCGGGCATCTCCTCCGCACCGAGCCGCGCTTCAAACAGACCGCTTGCCTCGGTGCCCGCGAGATACTCGGACAGGAGCGGATAAAAGTCATAGTTGGAAAACGCCTTTTGCGCAAGCAGGATCTTGCAGCCGGTCTCCCGCATCACCGAGGCAAGCAGCGCGGCGTTTTCCCGCAGCTGCCCCTCGTCAATGACATAGGCGGGTGTGGGCAACCCCGGGAACGGGTCTTGCCCTTCCAAACGACAAAATGCAGGACGGGAATCCATCAGTCCACCAAAACGGGGGCGTGGTTTTCGCTGCGCGGCAGACCGTATTTGTCAAGCGCATCGAGGAAGGGATCAGGATCAAACTCCTCGACGGTATGCACGCCCTTCTCCGTCCACTTGCCGGTCAGCAGCATCAGCGCGCCGCACATCGCGGGAACGCCCGTCGTATAGCTGATCGCCTGACTCTCGACCTCGCGGTAGCACTCCTGATGATCGCACACATTGTAAATATAGTAGGTCTTGTCCTTACCGTCCTTCTTGCCCGTGAAGATGCAGCCAATGTTGGTCTTGCCATGGGTGCGCGGACCGAGGCTTGCGGGATCGGGGAGCAGCGCCTTCAGGAACTTGATCGGAACGATCTCCTGCCCCTCAAATTCGACGGGTGTGGTGGAGAGCATACCGACATTTTCCAGACACTTCATGTGGGTGAGGTAGCTCTGTCCGAAGGTCATAAAGAAGCGGATGCGCTTGACCTCGGGGATGTTCTGCGCAAGGGACTCGATCTCCTCATGGTGCAGCAGATACATATCCTTCTGCCCCACGCGGTCAAAGTCATATTCGCGCTTGATGCTCATCGCGGGAATCTCGACCCAGTGCCCGTTCTCCCAATAGCTGCCGGGTGCGGAGACCTCGCGGAGATTGACCTCGGGATTGAAGTTTGTGGCGAAGGGATAGCCGTGGTCGCCGCCGTTGCAGTCGAGAATGTCAATGGTATCAATGGTGTCAAATTCGTGTTTCTTGGCATAGGCGCAGTATGCCTGCGTCACGCCGGGGTCAAAGCCGCAGCCGAGCAGGGCGGTCAAGCCTGCCTTCTCGAATTTCTCACGGTAAGCCCACTGCCAGCTATAGTCAAAGTAGGCGGAGAAGCCCTGCTCCTTGCAGCGCTTTTCGTAGATCTCACGCCATGCAGGATCGTCCGTGTCCTCCGGCTCATAGTTGGCGGTGTCCATATAGTTCACGCCGCAGGCAAGGCAGGCATCCATGATCGTCAGATCCTGATAGGGCAGGGCGATATTCATGACGAGGTCAGGCTTGTAGGCGTTGATGAGGTCGATGACCTGCTGCACGTCGTCCGCGTCCACCTGTGCGGTGGTGAGCTTTGTCGCGGTCTTGCCCTCCAATTTGGAGACAAGCTCGTCACACTTTTCTTTTGTTCTGCTGGCAATGCACAGCTCCGTAAAGACCTCGCTGACCTGACAGCACTTCCGAATAGCGACGGACGCAACGCCGCCGCAGCCGATCACTAAAACTCTACTCATGGTTGTTTCTCCTTTTATTACAGATGATTCTTTTGTGTTTTGGTTTAACAAGCTGTAGGGCACACCACCCATAGACGAAAAGGTTCCTATGCAATTCCGTAGTTCCTGCCCGAGATTGCCGCGTC
>CAMAEX010000076.1:0-8331 GCA_945832065.1 uncultured Clostridia bacterium
CGGTGGAAAGCGGTCCGTAGGAGGAAGCCACGATACGGTAATTCGTGTTGATGAATTGCAGCTCCATGATGTCCTTTGATTCAAAGGTCTGTGTGAACTTTGCGCAGGAGTGGTAATATTCGTTGTAGCTCTTGCCGATGTAGGTCTCAAAGAAGCTCGTACTCGCGCGCGCCTTTGCCTCCAAGCCCGCCTCCATACTGGAGTAGTAATACGCGGCGACGGTAACGGAAAGTGCAGTAACGCATAACAGCACCAGTGCAAGCACGATACTCAGGGTGTTGCGCAGCCAGCGCCGCTGCAAGCCCTTTCCCCTTTTCATGCCATCCGCCTCCGGCATTACAGCCCCCACTTATAGCCAAAGCCCCAGACCGTCGTGATATAGGTCGGGTTCGCGGTATTGTCCTCAATTTTAATGCGCAGGCGGCGGATGTTGACATCGACGATTTTTAATTCGCCGTCATAGTCTCTGCCCCAGACCGATGTCAGAATGTCCTCACGGGAGAGGGCGCGCCCGGGATTCTGCATAAAGAGCTGGATGATGGCATATTCCACCTGCGTCAGCTTAATGCGTCTGCCATCCTTTTCCAGCGTGCGGTTACGGATGTTCAGCGTGAACGGCTCGTGGACGATGATCTCCGGATCAGACTCCGCGCCGCCGCCGACTCTGCGATAAAGCGCGTCGATGCGCGCGGTCAGCTCTGCAGGGGAAAAGGGCTTCGTCACATAGTCGTCCGCCCCCGTCATGAGTCCCGTCACCTTGTCCATCTCCTGCGTCCGTGCCGTCAGCATGATGATGCCAATGGTTTTGTTGGTCGCGCGGATGTTGCGGCAGACCTCAAAGCCGTCAATGTCGGGCAGCATGATGTCCAAAATCGCCACGCCGACATCCGGATTTTCCTTCAGCCGTTCCAGCGCCTCCATGCCCGTGCCTGCCTCAATCGGGTCATAGCCCGCTCGCTTCAGATTAATGACCACAAAGCTGCGGATGCTGACCTCGTCCTCCAATATCAGTACCTTTTTCATTCTCATATCCTCCTCGGCGTTATCCGCCGTTGCTTTTTTACTCTGTTTCGCCCGTCTTCCAGTCCACGCGGATGAAGTGGAACATGCTCTGCAGCGTCTCGAAGTCAAGCTGCGTCGTATCCGCGATCGCGCAGAGGTAGATTTGATCGCCCTTTTCCGTCAGCTTCTGCCAACTGTCCTCCTGCAGCATCTGCGCAGCATCGTCTCCACTGACGGCAGTCAGAGAAAACAGCTCCGCCGCGCCGTTCTCGTCCACGAGCAAAAAGCGGTAGCCAAGCGTCGTTCCGTAGACTGCGGCGCGCGAGACGGCAAGACGCTCCTCCCACTGCCGCGGGATCTCAAGATACCAGCCGTTAGAGTAGTTGTGGTAGGTCAGGCATTTGGTCCGCTCCGTCCCATCGGGATAGAGGTTGTACCAGCAGATCAGTGAGCGGTTCTTTGAGGTCTCATCGTCCTCCAGCTCCTGCATAGCGATCAGACGCGGCAGCTCGATCAAGCCGTCGGAATCAATATCATTGCTGTAAACATAATAATCGCGGACGGTTTTTACGCCCGTGGAATTATCCTCCGTGCGCGTAAGATTGACAAACTCGCCGTTGCGCAGCCCGAAGATATCCGTCACGATCGTCCCCTCGTCATATTCCGAGGCGACAAAGACTGCAGGTACCGATTCGCACATTTTACCGGTGATAATACGCCGTACCGCCGTGACGGCAGTCGTCATGCTCGCCTCGCGCTCCCGCAGAAGCTGATCTTCCTTCCAATGGTAGTATTCCGCAACGCCGAGCTGCTCGGTATCCGCACGCAGGAGCACAAGGTCGCGATTCCCATCCTCGTCGAGGTCGGCAGTAATGAATTCGGTGTAGTTTGCCGTCAGAAGCTCCTGCAGCCCGTCGCCGCGCAGAGCGTATACACCGAGGGTCTGCGCCACCTGATCGCTGATCTGTCTGCCGATCACCAGCTCATTTCCCGCAGCGCCGTCTATCTGCACATATTCCACATGGTCAAAGCTGCTGCCCGCAAAATCGACCTTTGCAATCAGCGAATACTTTCCCTCGCGTTTGCCGAATACACAAACAGAGAGGGGTGTGCTGCCCGTTGTTTTGAGATAGACGATCGCCTCGTCCTTTCCATCTCCGTCAAGATCCGCAAGCTGCACCGACTGCTGGTTGTCTCCCGCCGTCGGTGGGCAGTAGGAAGCGCCCTCCGGCATTGCCTTTTCGATGGCGCTTTGCAGCTCATAATAGTCTGACGACTGTTTCGGGATCGCGTAGAGATTTTCCGCAGGCTCGAGAAAGCAGCCGGTGAGCGAAACGAGCAGGGTAACCAGCAGGGCAAACAGTATCATATGTTTCATCACGGTGCCTCCTCCCCATCATAATTGCTTCGCATATTATACCATAGGTCGTTACAAAAGTGTAGCCTGTTTGTTAAAATTATTTCAGTACCACACTGTTTTCTCCCAGCAGTGTGCGCAATTCTGTTAACATATCCTCGCGCACGGAGCAGACCGTGCCGCGGCGCACGCCGGTGTCGGCATAATAGAGCACGGTTTGCAGACTGCCCGGGAACATATTGAGGATCGCGCGGGTCTTTCGGTCGGCAAGACAGCCCTCCGACGGCAGCTTCAGATAGAGCTTCTGTGGCTCCCGCCGCGCCACATCGGTCAGCAGGCGCGCCTCATTGACAACCATCTGCGGTGCCTTTTCATCACGCACGGAGAGTCTTCCCTCAACAACAACGGGCGTGTTTTCCTTCAGATAGTTTCCGCATTTTGCGATCACATTGGAAAAGACCAGAAGCTCGATGGAGGCGGTGTCGTCCTCCAAGGTCACATACGCCATCATGGAGTTGTTGCGCGTTGTCTTCATGCGCACGGTCTCAATGATTCCCGCGATGCGGGCGATCTGCTCGTCGCGGAAAACGCCGTCCGCGGTTTCGAAGGACTGCAAAATCCGCAGGATCGGCACAACGCCGCTGCCCTTGAGCTGCTTGCGGTATTCGTCCATCGGATGCCCGGAGAGGTAGCGCCCGATGGTCTCCTTTTCCATCTGCATCAGCTCGTTTTTCGGAAGCTCCGCAAGCTTTGGAACATCGACAAGCGCCTCATGCTCCTCTCCGCCGCCGAGCATGTCGAAAAGCTGCAGCTGCCCGGCGATATTCTTCTTTTTGCTGTTTGCGACGGAATCCATCATGTCTTCATAGCAGTAGAGCATCTGCGCGCGGTTCAGCCCGAGGCAGTCCATTGCCCCGCACTTGATCAGATTTTCCACCGCTCGCTTGTTCAGATCGGATTCCTGCATCCGCTCGATAAAGTTCTGCAAGGAGGTGAATTCCCCGTTCCTTTCGCGCTCGGCGACCATCTGGCGCAGAAGTCCGCGACCGATGTTTTTTACCGCGCCGAGCCCGAAGCGGATGCCCTCCGGCTCAACGGTGAACTTGTCCTCTGAGCGGTTGATATCGGGGTGCAGCAGGGCGATGCCCATCTCGCGGCACTCGGCGATATAGCCCACAGCCTTGTCGGTGTTGTCCAGCACGCTCGTCAGCAGCGCCGCCATATACTCCTTCGGAAAATGGCATTTTAAATACGCCGTCTCATAGGTCACCTTGGCGTAGCACACCGCATGCGCCTTGTTAAAGGCGTAATTCGCGAAGTCTAAAATTTCCTTGTAAATGGTCTGCGCCGCCGCCTCCGGCACGCCGTTTGCGATCGCGCCGGGAATGCCGCGCTCATTATCGCCGTAGACAAACGCCTTTTGCTCGGCGAGAATGACCTTCTCCTTCTTCTTGGAGATGGCGCGGCGCATATTATCCGCCTGCCCCAAGCTGTAGCCACCGAGCTTACGGAAAATCTCAATCACCTGCTCCTGGTAGACAATACAGCCGTAGGTGACGGAGAGAATCGGTTCCAACTGCGGGCAGAGATAGGTGATCTTCTCCGGATGCAGCTTATTGTCGATGAAGCGCGGAATTGAGTCCATGGGACCCGGACGGTAAAGCGCTACAATCGCCGTCAAATCTTCGATGGACTGCGGCTTCATGTTGACGCACACGCCGGTAATGCCCGCAGATTCAAGCTGGAAGACGCCCGCCGTTCTCCCCTCGGAGAGCATGGCGAAGCTCTCGGGATCATCCTCACGCACCGTTTTCAGGTCAAAATCCGGATGGTGCCTGCGAATTTGCTGCTCCGCGTCCTCAATGATCGTCAGGTTGCGTAGACCGAGGAAGTCCATTTTGAGAAGTCCCAGCTCCTCGATCGTCGTCATGGTAAATTGCGTGACGATGGTATCGTCGTTGCGCGCCAAGGGCACATAGTCGCAGACGGGATCCTTCGTGATGACCACGCCCGCCGCATGGGTCGAGGTGTTGCGCGGCATGCCTTCGAGCGCACGCGCGGTATCGACCAGCTTTTTCACGCGCTCGTCGCCGTCATACATCTGCTTGAGCTGCGGCGAGACCTTCAGCGCCTCGTCGAGCGTCATGTGGAGCGTCGTGGGGATGAGCTTTGCTACGGCATCCGTCTCGGCATAAGTAAAGTTCAGCACCCTGCCGACATCTCGGATCGCCGCGCGCGCCGCCATCGTGCCGAAGGTGACGATCTGCGCCACGCGATCCTTGCCATACTTGCGCATGACATAATCAATGACCTCGCCTCGCCGCGCCTGACAGAAATCGGTGTCGAAGTCAGGCATGCTGACGCGTTCAGGGTTCAAAAAACGCTCGAAGATGAGATTATATTTCATCGGGTCCATCTCGGTGATGTGCATACAGTACGCCGCAATAGATGCCGCGCCCGAGCCTCTGCCGGGACCCACCGGAATGCCCTCCCGCTTCGCCCAGAGAATGAAATCCGCCACAATGAGGTAGTAATCCACATAGCCCATCGTCTCGATAACATTCATCTCATACTCCAAGCGTTTGCGGTATTCCGGCGGCTGCTCCGGGTAACGCGCGCGGAAGCCCTCTTCGCACAGTCTGCGGAAATAGGTCACAGAGTCCGACCCGTCGGGCGGCACATACTCGGGCAGATGATAGTGATTGAATTCAAATTCCACATTGCAGCGGTCGGCAATGCGCTGCGTGTTCTCCAGCGCCTCGGGCAGATTGGGAAACAGCGCGCGCATCTCCTCCTCGGACTTAATGTAGAACTCCTGCGTCTCAAAGCGCATCCGATTCGGATCGTCCACGGTCTTGCCCATCTGGATGCACATCAAAACGTCTTGAATATAGCTGTCTTCCCGCGTTAAATAGTGCGCGTCGTTCGTCGCGACCAGCGGCAGTCCCGTCTCCTTCGCAAGCTGCAAAATGCCGCGGTTGACCTCCGCCTGCTCCGGGATGCCGTGATCCTGCAATTCCAAGAAGAAATTGTTTTCGCCGAAAATTTCAGAGAATTCCAAAGCAAGCCGCTTCGCGCCCTCATAATCGCGCATCCGCAGCCTGCGCGGAATGCCGCCCGCGAGACACGCCGAGAGCGCGATAATGCCCTCGGAATGCTGCCGCAGCAGCGCCATGTCCACACGCGGCTTGATATAAAAGCCGTCCAAAAAGGCTTTGGACACCATGTAGCTCAAGTTTTTATAGCCCGTCTCGTTCTCACAAAGAAGGACAAGGTGCTGCGCCTCACTGTCTATATTATGGACGCGATCGCTCATAGAGCGGGGTGCGACATAGACCTCGCAGCCGATGATCGGCTTGATGCCCGCTGCCTTTGCGGCGCGGTAAAAGTCGATCACGCCGTACATCACCCCGTGATCGGTGATCGCCACGGCGTTCTGCTCCAGCTCCGCCACACGCTTGACGAGCTTCCCGATGCAGCATGCGCCGTCGAGCAGGCTGTATTCCGTATGTACATGCAGATGTACGAATGCCATAGCGCTTCCTCCTATTCCGTTTCCTTCGCCATCGCGACCAGCTTGCGCATCCGATGGTTGACCGCCGATTTTGTCGCAGGCGGGTCATGCAGCGCTGCAAGCTCACTCAGGGTGGACTCCGGATGCTCGACCCGTAAGTCGGCAGTTTCCCGCAGCTTTTGCGGCAGCGTCTGCATTACGCCCCGCTCCTCCAGCATTCGGATCGCGGCAAGCTGCTCCTGCGCCGCCTCTACAGTCTTGTCCACATTGGCGGAGTCGCAGTTGACACGGCGGTTCGCCTCGTTGCGCCACTCTTTTTCGATCTTTGCTGACATCACCGCCATTGCGCTGATCGGCGCGCCGACTGCGGTCAAAAAGTCCTCAATGGACTCGCTCTGCTTATAATACAGCACCGAGCTGCCCTTCCGATCCGTCTCCTTTGCAGCAAGCTCCATTTCCAGTAAAAGCGTCCCTGTCTCGCGGCTCGCCTTGAGATGGGTCGTCGAAAGTTCCAAATGATAGCGCTTTTCGGGATCGGTCACGGAGCCCCCCGCCAAAAATGCCCCTCGCAGGAAGGCGCGGCGGCAGCAGTCCTTCTCCAAAAGCGCGAAATTCACATGCAGAGAAACACTGTTCTCCGCCGAAAAACCGCAAAGCTCAAATACGCGCCGGATCTTCTCCGCATCCGTGATCAAATACGTCAGCTTCCCCGTCGCATCCTGCTCCGGCAGCACATCAAAGCGCACGCCGAGTCCCTTGCGGAACAGGCGCGGCAGCCGCAGTCCGAAATCGCGGCTCTCCGTGACGATGCGGATGCAGTCGGGCGCAAAGGTGTTCGCGTAGAGCAGTGTTCCCATGCACTCCGCCAGCGCACAGCAGCTTTTCTCGATCTCGTCTCTGCACAATTCACTTTTCACATTGCCGGAAAACGACATCCCGCATTCTCCTTTTTCTTTTCTGTTTATCCGCGCTCAATGTCGCGGTGGTGTAAGCGGACGGTGTGTCCTTCTTCGCGCAAATGCTCCGCCAGCAGTACAGTCGCCGTCACCGAGCGGTGGCGTCCGCCGGTGCAGCCGAAGGCGATCCGCAGCCGTTCGCACCCGCGCTTTTCCGCCAGTTCTGCCTGCATCGTCATCAGCGTCAGCATGGTCTGTAAATATCCCGCGCTGTCTTTATCCTGTAAAATATATTCCCGCACAGGCGCGTCCAAGCCGCTCAGCTCCCGCAGCCCGGGAACCCAATAAGGATTCTCCAAGCAGCGCATATCCAGAACAATATCCGCCTCGATTTCGCCGTATTTATGCCCGAACGAGGTGATCTCAATTTGCATCTTCCGCACCCCAGAGCCGTACCTCCGGCTCTAAACGAACGCCCGTTGCGTCAAATACGCGCTCCTGCACAAGCTTGACCAGCGCCAGCACGTCGGCAGCGGAGGCGCCCGCTTTGTTTACAATGAAGCCCGCGTGCTTCTCCGACACCGCCGCGCCGCCGACGGAAAGTCCTTTCAGCCCCGTCTGCTCGATGAGCGCGGCGGCATAGCCCTGCTGCGGGCGCTTAAACGTGCTTCCGGCCGAGGGCAGCTCCAACGGCTGTGAGGCGCGGCGCTTCTCCGAAAGCTCCTTCATCCGCGCGCGGATATCCGCCTCATTTCCGGGCTGCAACGCAAATTCCGTCCGCACGATCACGCCCTCTAACTTCTGAAACGCGCTCATCCGATAAGAAAAGCCCTGCTTCTCGCCCTCAAAGATCTCCGTCGTGCCGTCAAGCCGCATAAACTCCGTGCGCACCGCGATATCGCGCAGCTCGCCGCCGTAAGCGCCCGCGTTCATATACACGCCGCCGCCCACCGAGCCGGGGATCCCGTGGGCAAATTCCAGCCCCGAAAGACGGTTTCGCGCCGCAAAATTCGCCGCCTGCGCCAGCGTCATGCCAGCCATCGCGGCAATGTGCGTCGGAGAGACCAGCACCAAGCCCATAAAGGTCTCGCGCGTCACAATTACCAAGCCCCGCACGCCCTCATCCGGCGCAAGGACATTCGTACCGCAGCCGAGAATACGCGGCACGATCCCCAGTTCCTTAGAAATGCACAGAATTTCCGACAGCTCCTCCCTCCTGCGCGGGAAGACCATCAATTCGGCAGGACCGCCGATACGGAAGGAGGTATGTTTGGCAAGCAGCTCCTCCTCAGCGATTTCAAACGCAGGCAGCACCTGCGAAAGCCGTTTTTTCAGTTCCGACATGCGATCCATAGCCTTTCCTCCTGTCAACTCACAAATCATGCGCCTACTCTTCCATTATATCCTTTATAGTATAACACATCTCCCCCATTGTGGCAACGAAAAACGCAAAAAAATAACGCCGCCCGAGACGATCTTCGTCTCAGGCAGCGATTTTCAGTTAACCCCTCTGTAGGGCGGGGACATGTCCTGTTGAATCAGCGGCTCTGTCTGCGTGGGCA
>CAMAEX010000077.1:0-8119 GCA_945832065.1 uncultured Clostridia bacterium
TAAGCGGCAGACGGCAGGCATAAACGAGTTTGTACGCAGTCGGTGGTTCCTGCACCGGTGGGGACATGTCCCCACCCTACAAAGACTTTCATGGCAATGACACGGGAGGGTGGTGCCTGCATGCGGGCGGCTGATAGCCGCCCCTACGGCTTCTATGGAGCAAAAATGTGTCACAAAACCCGTCCCGTTGACACATGAAAACAGACCGGCTGCGCGATACGGGGCGGTTCCTGTTTCCCGCAAATGGGCGCGGGAGCTGTTTCCGTATCGGCAGCCGGTCGTTTTTGTGTTTGTTTCTTTTGGTTTTGAGATTACTTGGAGAAGACCATCTTCATGTCGTCTTCTTCGATCGTCAGCTTATTGCCGTCAAGCTTGAAGGTGCTCTCTTCGCCGTCTACGGTCATCGTATTGCCCTTCCACTCAAACTCCTCTTTGTCGCCCGCCATGTCAATGGTGCCGGTGCCGTTGGAGTTAAAGGTGATGGTAATCTCCATGCCGTATTCCTCGATCATGTCGGCATCGAGCTCCTCGCCGTCCATCTCCATGCTGACAAGCTTGTAGGTGCCGGAGGGTCCCTTGCCGCCGCAAGCTGCAAGGCAGGCAAGGATGCTGAGGATCACAAGAACGCTCAGCAGGATCTTTGCGGTTCTTTTCATCATTATGTTCTCCTTTTCAAACTTAATATCATCAGCGGGGTGTTTCCCCACAGGAACCACTTTACTCCGTTGTGATGTAGTCGGGCATTTCTGCACCGGCTTCGATCAGCGGCAGATACCAATCGTCATAGTAGTACGGGAGAAGATCCTCCTCCACATCGTCCCAGATCTTGCCCCAGGGGCGCAGGACAATGGTATAGTCGTAGCTGTCCTCGCCGTCCTGCACCGTTCCGGTGAACATGAGGAAATCTTCATAACCGATATCGGCGAGTGAGGTGTCCCAGTCGCCTTCCCCGATATCGCCGATCTCAAAGCTGCCGCTGACGGAGACCAAGTTGCCGTGCTTGCCAGCGCCGCTTTCCGTGTCGATGCGGATGTAGACCGTGCCGAGCGGGTCGTCACGGGAGAAATCCTCGTCCCAAAGGACCATGTCGCCCTCGCCGCTTTCGTCAATGTCAATGTCGGCGCACAGATCCCACCAGTTGCCTTCCAAATCGGCATAGTAGCCGGTGCAGTTCTCCATCATCCACCAGCCGTACCAGCCGCCGTCCCAATATGACTCCAGGTCGTTCGTCGCCGCAGGGGCGCTCTTCGAGAAGGTCATCACGGTGCCTTCCGCTTCAAAGGAGACCTCGGTACCGTCATAAGTATAGGTCAGCACATCACCGATGCTGTCCGTCATGACCGTGCCTTCCCATGTGAATTCCTCTGCCTCTCCCATGATGCCGAGCTCACCGGTGCCGTCGGCACGGAACTCGATATAGGTGTCGCTCAGTCCTGCCGCAACCAGATCGTCGCCGGAAACGGTCGTTCCGTTCGCAGACACCTCCGTCAGATAATAAACTCCGTCGGGCAGCTCGTCGGGATATACCACAGGCTCCGTAGGGGAAACCGTCGGCATCTCGGGCTTCTCGCCTGCGACAAAGACCATCTCGTCCTCGCCGTCCGTGAGGGTAAGAACATCACCTTCAAGGGTGAAGGTCAGCGTTTCTTCGTCGTCGTAGATCTTATCGTCTTCCCATTCAAAGTCCTCAACATCTCCCATCAGGTCAACGATGCCGGTGCCGTCTTCATAGAACTCGATATAGGCGCTCATGCCCAGGGCGGAAAGCTGCTCCGCATCGACCGTCGTGCCTTCCATGGTCATGCTGTCAAGCACATAGCAGCCGACGGGTCCGTCCGGCGCGGCAGGCTCGGTGGGCTCGGCGAGCTTTTGGCGCAGCGCGTCGATATCGGGGGGATCGTCCTTCGAGCGCTTGAAGGTGAGCTCTGTGCCGTCTATCTCGAAGGTCAGCAGCTTATCCTCGAGCTTGAAGGTAAGAGGATCGTCTCCCTCGACGGAGCGGAGCTGATCGTCCCGCCATGTCAGGTCGGTCAGCTCGTCAAACAGGTACAGCACAGCGGTGCCGTCCTCGTTGAGCAGCAGGAACGCTTCGTCCTGCGAAAAGCCCAGTGCTTCAAGATCAAGCTCCTCGCCGTCCTCCGAGACGGTTTTGAGCGTGTAATAGCCCGCTGCGTCTTGGTTTTCCTCTTTTTCTTTGCAAGCCGCAGCCGTGAGCAGAAGGCTCAGGATCAGCAGCATGCAAAGCAGCAGTTTTGCGGTTTTTTTCATAGTCGTTCTCCTTTTTGTTGATTTTGGTGTCTGCTTCGGGCGGCTGATTGCCGCCCCTACAGCTTTTATTGGGGGGCTGCACAAGATTGCCACGTCGCTGCGCTCCTCGCAATGACACAGAAAGGCTGCCTTTTTGTCATTGCGAGACCAGTGCGCACACTGGTCGTGGCAATCTCAAGGTTGTAGGTTTGTACGCACTTGGTAGTTCCTGCACGAGATTGCCGCGTCGCTGCGCTCCTCGCAATGACAAGGAGGGGAAGCTTCTACGAATTGGCACTGCCTGCACCGGCTTATGACATGTCCCCGCCCTACAGAGGGATGGGCTTATACGCTGCCGCTTCTGCCGCCGGTGGAGCTGCGGGAGCCGCCGGAGCCGCCGCCGGAGCTTGAATTATTCTTCGGACGCGCCGTGCGGGTGACATTGCGGTAGAGGAACAGATCCCGCTCCTGCGTGAGCTGCATACTGTTCGGTCGGACATAGCTCGTCGCGGCGTTCTGCATCCGGACGGATTTGAGCTGCCCCTTCAGCACCGACATCGGGATCAGGAAGGACAGCACCGCGCCCGCGATCAGCGAGATGAGGATCCACGGAACAAACGGGATTCCTCCGCTCTCTGCAATTTCGCCGCAGGTCTCCGCAAAGGCGAGGCAGGAGGCTGCATAGTCACGCTCCCGCAGCGCGGGCAGAAAGGCATCGTCGAGGCGGTCGAAGGCGTCGTCGTCAAAGGGCTTCGAATCCTCGCCGAAGGTGGTATAGGCGTAATTCACCCGGTCACCGTCTGGCGAGATCACAAGGAGAATGCCGCTGTCATCGTCGCCCATGCCGTAGCTGTTTTCCACAAAGCAGCGGTCGGCATATGCCTTGGTTTGGCTGCCCACCTCTTCCGCGGGGGCAATAATGATGGCGATGTCAAAGTCATTTTCTTCGCTCACCTCGTCCAAACGGGCGATGATCTTCGCCTTATCCTGCGAGGAGAGCAGCCCGACCTTATCGATCAGACGCAGGGGATGTGCTCCCTCCGCCGCGAAGGCGGGCAGGGTGAGCAGCGCGCACAGCAGCAGCGCCAGCAGCAGGGAAAACAGTCGTTTCTTCATCGTGATCCCCTCCTCAGATAAAGCCGGTCAGGCGCAGCACAAGCAGGACGCCGAAGGTCAGCGCGCCCAAGATCGCCGCCCAGATCGCCCACCAGCGCCAGTACGCCGCCTTATCCATCGGCAGATCGCCGACGAATTTGCCGGTCTGTCCGTTCATGGCAAAGGTGTACTTCTGCCCGTTCCAGCTCGTATTAAGGAGCCAGACGGGATAGAGCGCGTATTTCGCCTTGCCGTTCGACAGGCGGATATTTGTCGATTCCGGCACCACGGTGGCGTAGCCCTGCGTTGTGCCGGCAAACGCCTGCTCCGTGCTCTCGCGGATCCTCGCGTTGGCGCGGTCGATGCTCTGCTCCGCCGTGACATCATAGCGGTCGGCAAGGTAGCCCGACAGATAAGCCGTTTGGAAATCCACCGCATCGCGGAAGTCGTAAGGCTCAATGGATTCCATCAGGTCGTCCGCCATTTTGCTCGAGCCGTCCACCGGCACGCGGTCAAAGCCGATGCTGCCGGCGCGCAGGAGGGAGAAATGGCTCGTTTCGGTGTAGTTATAATTGGAGTCGCTCCACACCCGCGTGCGTGTGGCGTGGTAGCGGATGTTCGCGTCCACATCGGCATCAAACAGCCAGAAGGGGACATAAACGCCCTTGATCTCGTCCAGGTGGTTCTCGTCGCGGAACAGCTTCGGCAGCAGCTTCTTGCCCTGGGTATGATTCCGCAACCCCCGCTTTGCCGCCTCTTTATCCAGCTTGAAGGGAATCACGATATCCGGCTTGAGGTCGCCTGCGAGTCTGCCCGTCAGCATGACGGGATTGCCGCAGAAGGGGCAATGGGTCGCCGCCGTGTTCGCATCCGCGACGATCTCGCCGCCGCAGGAGCCACAGGTGAAAACGCCCATTGCCGACGCGTCCTCCTCCGACCACTCGCCGCCCGCTTGGGTCTGCCAATGCATTTCCTCCTGGGGCTGCTCCTCCTTGAGCACGTCGTCGTAGCCCTTCAGCGTCTCGACATCAAAGGTCGTGTCGCAATAGGGGCATTTCATCTGCTGCAAGCCGCTGTCAAATTCGATCTTGCCGCCGCAGCAGGGGCATTTGTATTCCATGATCGTTGGCATATTGCACCTCGTTTCATAAGGGGATGGTTGATATGGGATGCGTGTTTTTATTGGGAGTGCCTGCACAGGCGCGTCAAGGATGCACCCGCAGGGGGTATGCCGCATCCGTAACACTCGTTCCTCGTGAACGGCTGCGCTACCACGTCGCTTCGCTCCTCGCAATGACATTGTGGGAAAGTTTGTACTCGGTCGGTAGTTCCTGCACCGGCGGGGACATGTCCCCGCCCTACAAAGGGTTTCATGACAATGACATATCGTTGGAAGCGCCTGCACTGGGCGGCTGATAGCCGCCCCTACGGCTCTTGATTGGGGGGTGCCTGCACGGGCGGACAGAGTCGTCCGCCCGTACGAGGTTTATCCGTGGATGTCTCCGTCGTCAAAGGGGTCGCCGCATTCGGGGCAGAATTTGGGCGGGTGCTTCGGGTCCTTCGGCTCCCAGCCGCATTTGTCGCAGCGGTAGAGCGGCTCGGCTGCGGGCTTCGGCTTACCGCATTCCATGCAGAATTTGCCCTTATTCACCGCACCGCAGGAGCAGGTCCAGCCGACGGCGGGCGCGGGCTTCGGTTTGCCGCACTCTAGGCAGAATTTTCCGCTGTTCACCGTCCCGCAGGAGCAGGTCCAGCTATCGGCAGGGGCGGGCTTCGGCTTGCCGCAATTCTGGCAGAACTTCGCCGTGTTCACCGTGCCGCAGGCGCAGGTCCAGCCGTCCGCCTTCGCGGCAGGTGCCGGCTGCGCGGCTGCCCGGGCGGCTTGCTGCTGCTGCCCCATCGCAAAGAGGTTCTGCGCGTTCATGCCGCCTGCCTGCTGCGCCATGCCCATGCCCATGAAGCCCATCATTGCGCCGTTCTTGTTCGCCGCCGCCGCCTTCATCGCATCCGCCTGCGCACCGGTCAGCGTGGCTGCCGCCATGGTCGGGTCGCGCATGATCGCCGTGCGCTGCGCCTGCTTGATCATCTCCGCGTCCTCTTCCGGCAGCGTGACGGAATTTAACGCGACGGAGACGACCTCCAGACCGCGCAGCTTGCTCCACTTCGCCGTGAGGTTCTCATTCAGCGCCTGCGACAGCTCCTCCACATGCGCCGGGATCGCGTTCGGGCGGATCTCCAGCTCGGAGAGCTTTGCCAGCGAGGGCTGCAGCGCGCTGATGAATTCGGGCTTGAGCTGCCCGTCGATCTCACTGCGGCGGTATTCGCTCGAAACATTGCCGCAGACATTCGTATAGAACAGCAGCGGATCCGCAATCCGATAGGAGAATACGCCGTTGCAGCGGACGGAGACATCAATGTCCAAATTGATGTTGTGATCCACCACGCGGAAGGGTACCGGCGTTGCCGTGCCGAACTTATTGTCGATGATCTCCTTGGTGTTGAAATAGTAAACGCGCTGATCCTTGCCGGTGTCGCCGCCGTAGGTAAAGCGCTTGCCGATGGTCTTGAAGGTCTCCTTGATGCTGTTGCCCAGCTTGCCGGAGAAGATGCTCGGCTCGGTCGAAGAGTCGTATGTAAACTGTCCCGGCTCAGCGCAGACCTCGACGATCTTGCCCTGCTCAACGATGATCATGCACTGCCCGTCCGCGACCGCAATGCCTGATCCGTTGGAGATGATATTGTCATTGCCCTTGGTGTTGGAGGAGCGGCTCGTGATGCGCTTTTGTCCCTTGACGACCAGCGTATCCTTGTCGATCGCCTCGCAATAGAAGAATTCCTTCCACTGATCGGCAAGCGTGCCGCCCAGTGCGCCGATACCGGCTTTGATCAGACCCATAGTAGTTCTCCTTTCAAATTATTGTGTCTTTTTAAAAAGCTCTCGTGTCTTTTTGGAATACAGATTTCGATTGACGGTGCGCGGTTCCGGTGCGGAAGCGCCTCTTGCCGGAAGAGAGAATACGAGCGTCTTGAGAAAGACCGCAAGCAGCCAAAGCCCAAGCGCCGCGAAAAACCATGCAAGCGACCAGCCCTTCCAAAAATGCAACGCAAGCATCAGCCACGCCGGAACCGTCCGCGAAAGGCAGAACACCGCTTTGATGCACAGGCTTAACAAAAATCTGCCAAACCTCCGCCTTTGCGGCGCCCGCCTTGCCATTTGGACAGTATTTCAACTTATTATAGCATACTTTGCGCAGTTTGTACAGCATCTCTTTCCCATTTTTGTCCGCCCGAACCCATTTATTTCTGTCCAAAAGTGATTTTCCGCGTTGCTTCACAGAAGAAGATATGCTATACTATTGTTAATGATTCCCTCCGCTGCGCAGCGGAGCAAAGGAGCGTTGTTATGTCTGAATATCTGAACGGGCTGCGCCGCTTTCTGGAGCGCGGCGTCTCCCCCTATCATGCAGTGCGCGAGGCGGCGGAAACGCTGACGGCACAAGGCTTTGCCCCGCTTCCCCTCGGCGGAGACTTTGCCGTCGAACGCGGCGGACGGTATTTTATCGAGCACGGCACCTTTTTGGCTGCCTTCACCGTCGGAGACACCGCCGATTTCTTCCGCATTGCGGCGGCGCACACCGACTGGCCCTGCCTGCGCGTGAAGCCTGCGGCAGAGCAGATCGCCGGCGGCTGCTGCAAGCTCGCAGTCGAGCCTTACGGCGGCGCGATCTACAACACATGGCTTGACCGCCCGCTTTCCCTCGCGGGGATCGCCCTTGTGCGGTCGGACGACCCCATGCGTCCGGAACAGCGTTTGGTCGCGTGGGACGAGCCGCTGCTGACGATCCCGAATCTCGCCATCCATATGAACCGCGAGGTCAACAAGGGCGTGCCCCTCAAGCCGAATGTCGATCTGCTGCCCATCTGCCGCACGGTACAGGCGGGCTGGAGCAAGGACGGCTATCTGCTCGGCAGGCTCGCGGACAAGCTCGGCGCGGCGAAGGAGGACATTCTCTCCTTTGAGCTGTATGTCTACTGCGCGGAGCAGCCGCAGCTCGTCGGCTTCGAGCAGGATCTTCTCTCCTCGCCGCGACTGGACAACCTCACCTCCGTCCACGCGGTTTTGGACGGTCTTTGCAAGGCAAGCGGGCACGGCATCAATGTGGCGGTGCTGTACGACAACGAGGAGATCGGCAGCAACACCCGGCGCGGCGCGGACAGTCAGACGCTCTCTCTGCTGCTGGAAAAGCTGGCGCTCTCCCTCGGCATGGATCGCGCCGCCTTCCTGAACGCCTGTGTTAACGGTATGCTGCTCTCCTGCGATGTCGCCCATGCGCAGCATCCGAACCACGGTGAGTTTGCCGACGCCTCCTGCGCGCCCGTGATGAACGGCGGCGTCGCCCTCAAGCGCAGCCCGCGGTATTCCTCGGACGCGGAGACCTGCGCGGTGATCGCGGGGCTTTGCGACAAGCACGATATCCCGCTGCAGATCTACATGAACCGCGCCGATCTGCCCGGGGGCAGCACCGTCGGCTCCATGGCTTCGGCGCTGCTCGCCATGCCCGCCGCAGACATCGGCGTGCCGATCCTCGCGATGCATTCCGCCCGTGAATTGATGGGTGTGCGCGATCAGGAGGCCATCTGCCGCCTGTGCGAGGCGTTTTTTGACGATTAAAGCGAATTGAGAATTTGAAAATAATGTAGGGTGGGGACATGTCCCCACCGCAGACTGTCAAAATAACTACAGTTTTGTCATTGCGAGACCCCGAAGGGGTCGTGG
>CAMAEX010000078.1:0-8112 GCA_945832065.1 uncultured Clostridia bacterium
CACAGGCGGCGCTCGCAAGCGTCCCCCCGCCGACCGCGAAGCGGCAGACAGTACAAACGAACAAATTTGTAAGCATTCGGCAGTTCCTATCCGCGCTGGTGACATGCCCCCGCCCTACAACATCTCGAAAGAAAGGCAGCAAAATGGAACATACAGAAGAAGCGCAATATCAAAAAATGACTGCCACACCGGTGTCCAAATTGATTCTGCGGCTGGGCTTGCCGACGACGATCAGTATGCTGGTCACGAATCTTTACAACATGGCGGATACTTGGTTCGTCAGCCGTCTCGGTCTGAGCGCAACGGGTGCCGTCGGCGTCGTGTTCGGACTGATGGCGATCATTCAGGCCTTCGGCTTCACCTTCGGGCACGGCGCAGGCAGCAACATCAGCCGCCTCCTCGGCGCGCGCAATAGGGAGCAGGCAAGAAGATTTTCATCAACCGCCTTTTATCTTGCACTGGCGGTCGGCGCACTGATCACCGTATTCGGGCTGCTGTTCCTGACCCCCTTGTGCAAGCTCCTCGGCAGCTCAAGCTCCATTCTCCCCTACGCGAAAACCTATGCCGTGTTCATTCTGCTCTCCGCGCCCGCCATGGCGGCAAGCTGCGTGATGAACAACATTCTGCGCTATGAGGGACGCGCCTCTGAGGCCATGGTCGGTTTAGTCTCCGGCAGCGTGCTGAACATCGGCGGAGACGCACTTTTCATTTTTGTGCTGCATATGGACATTGCCGGAGCGGGCTTGTCCACCATGCTTTCACAGTATGTGTCTTTTGCGATTCTGCTTTGGTTTTTCATCCGCGGTAAGGCGCAGACCAGCCTCGCGCCGCGCTATTTCACTCGAAGCGCCAGCCTGATCTGGGACATGGTAAAAACCGGTTTTCCGAGTATGATCCGTCAGGGCTTGACCAGTGTGTCCACCATGGTGCTCAATTGGCAGGCAATGATCTACGGTGATGCGGCGATTGCTGCCATGAGCGTCATTTCCCGTATTTTCAATTTCCTCTACAGTGTCGCCCTCGGCATCGGGCAGGGCTTTCAGCCGGTTTCTTCCTTCAATTACGGCGCGAAAAAATACGACCGTGTACGAAAAGCGTTTCTGTTCACCCTCGCTTTCGGCACGCTCACCATGCTCTGCTTTACGGTCGGCGGCTTACTTCTCGGCGATCCCTTGGTCGCTCTGTTTTTGGACGATCCGCAGGCGCTGGAAATTGCGCGCTATGTGCTGCGGCTACAGTGCTTCACCATGCTCACGGTGCCCGTCTGTATTTGTGGCAACATGCTGTTTCAGTCCATCGGGCTTGCGGGAAGAGCGTCCTTTCTCGCCTGTCTGCGCAGCGGTATGGTCTTTATTCCGACGCTTCTGCTCCTTGCGCAGCTGTTCCACCTGCGCGGCATCGAATGGGCGCAATCCGTCACTGATCTTCTCTCTATGCTAATCACGCTCCCCTTCCTGCTTCAGTTCCTGCATAAGCTCAACGGTATGTCCGAGAAACAAGCAGCAGATGATTCCATAGATACTCGCAACCGGTGATATTCTGTAGTAGGCTGTTAAGACTATAACTTTACTTTCTGAAATGCGCACCCTTGAGATCGGAAGCAGTACGCCGTCGAGAGTTCCTGCATGCGGCGGGGACATGTCCCCGCCCTACAAGCGGTTCAGCGGCGGCAGAATGCAAGTTTCCCTGCCTCCGAGATATGGGAAATTTCCGTCAGTAGCAGGAATTCGGTTTACCATAATCATAATTTTTCGCACCGTTGGCAAAGTTATTAACAGTTTGCACAGGTTTTTGCACAGGCGCAAAGCCTTGCGCACAGTTCATTTTTCATTTTTTGACTTTTTCCGACGCTTCGGCAAATGAACTTCTTTCGCTCTCGAAAGCGAAAATCAGTTTACATAAAAACATTTCTTCGTCAAAATTACCATCGACCTTTTCCGATAAAAAATTGCAGGGTGCGACAAGGCATCCTGCAATTCGTGCAATATTATACTAGAATTTGATAAAAAGCTCCACGCTTTTTATAGCACGAAGGTGCGTCAAATTCTGCACAAGACGGCGCAGCGTGCGTTAGCACGATGCGAGTGTGCGCAGCACACGGGATTCTTGATGAAATCGTTTCATCAAGAATCAGTATTACAGTTTTTCGCCCTCCATGGATTTGGTGGCATAAGCGTTGAGAGTTTGATCGGCAAGATTGCCCGCGAGGTACTCATAATAGCCCTGCGCGCCGATCATGGCGGCATTGTCTCCGCAGAGGGATAACGGCGGCAGGCAGAGGCGCACGCCGCGCTTTTCACATTCACGCGTCAGGTCGCCTCGGATGCGGGAGTTCGCCGCCACGCCGCCCGCCACGGCAAGGGTCGTTCTGCCCGTCTGTTCGAGCGCCGCGATCGTGCGCGGGATCAGCATTGCGCTGACCGAGGCGGAAAAGCTTGCGCACAGGTCGGGAATATTGATCTCCTCCCCCTTCTGCCGCGTGTTATGGATCAGGTTGACCGCCGCAGTTTTTAACCCCGAGAAGGACATATCCAAGGGATTGCCCGAGAGCTTCGGGTGGGGCAGCGGATAGCGTGTCTCGTCACCGCCGCGTGCCGCCTTATCCAGCGCAGCGCCGCCGGGATAGGGCATATCCAGCATCCGCGCGACCTTGTCAAAGCATTCTCCTGCCGCGTCGTCGCGCGTGCCGCCGAGAATCTCCATCTCGCAATAGTCCTTCACATCGACGAGCATCGTGTGTCCCCCCGAGACGACGAGACACAAAAATGGCGGCTTTAGGTCGGGATAAGCAATGTAATTCGCGGCGATATGTCCGCGGATATGGTGAACGGGAATGAGCGGTTTATCCAGCGCCAGCGCCGCCGCCTTCGCAAAATTCACGCCCACAAGCAGCGCGCCGATCAGTCCCGGGGCATAGGTCACGGCAATCGCGTCGATCTCGCCGCGGGTGATTTTTGCCTCGGAAAGCGCCTGCTCCGCAAGACCGTAGATTGCCTCAATGTGCTTTCTCGACGCGATTTCCGGCACGACGCCGCCGTAAATACGGTGCAGCGGCACCTGTGAGGCAATGCAGTCCGTCAGCACCTCGCGCCCGTCGCGCACAAGGGCGACCGCCGTCTCGTCGCAGGAGGATTCAATCGAAAGTATCAGCATCGGTTAGCTCCTTTCTGAGGATCAGCGCGTCCTCGGTCGGGTTTACATAATATTTCAGACGCCTTCCGACCTCGACAAAGCCGAGGCTTTGGTAGAGGCTTCTTGCGGGAAGATTCCCGACGCGCACCTCCAAGAACAGTGCAGAGATCCCACGGCTGTGCAATTCGGAGATCAGTTGCATCATCAGTTTCCGACCGACGCCCTTTTTGCGGTGATCGGGCGCAACTGCCAGATTCATCACATCTGCTTCGGGGGGAACGGACTGCGAGCCGACATAACCGGTCACTCTGCCCTCCTCCTCCGCGACGAGCCAAAGACTCAGGGGATTGGATAGCTCCGAGCGGACGGAATTCTCGCTCCACGGGTCGGAAAAGCACAACTTTTCCAGCGCCGCGATCTGCGCAATATGCGATTCATGCATCGGAACTATCATTTTGCGTCATACCAGCTTTCGCCCATTTTTGCCTCGGCAACCAGCGGCACGGAGAGCTTGACGGCGTTCTCCATCTCTCGCGTGACGATGTCCATCACGCTCTGCGCCTCAAATGCGGGGCATTCCACGATCAGCTCGTCATGCACCTGCAAAATAAGCCGCGCCTGTAGTGCCTGCTGCTCCAGCGCGTCAAACACGCGCACCATCGCAAGCTTGATAATGTCCGCCGCCGTGCCCTGAATTGGGGTGTTGAGCGCGATACGCTCCGCACCGGAGCGGACATTGAAATTGCTGCTCGTGATCTCGGGAATTCTGCGGCGGCGTCCGAACATCGTCTCGACATAGCCCTGCCTGCGGGCAGTTTCCACAATATCGTGCATATAGTCACGCACGCCGCTGTACTTGGTCAGATAGCGGTCGATATAATCCTTCGCCTCTCTGCGGGTGACACCGATGTCCTGTGCAAGAGAGAACTCTGAAATGCCGTACACGATGCCGAAGTTGACCGCCTTGGCATGCCTGCGCATGAGCGGCGTGACCTCCTTTAGCGGCACATTGAACACCTGCGATGCCGTGACCGCATGGAAGTCCTCGCCGGAGCGGAACGCCTCCTGCATCCGCTTGTCGTCCGCGATATGCGCCAAAACGCGCAGCTCGATCTGGCTGTAGTCCGCGTCAACGAACACCCAGCCCTCGCGTGGGACAAACATCTTGCGAATTTCACTGCCCAGCTCCGTGCGCACAGGGATGTTCTGCAGATTCGGCTCGGTCGAAGACAGGCGTCCTGTCGCCGTAACGAGGTTTTGGAAGGTGGTGTGGATACGCCCGTCGGGGGCGATCTCCTTTTGCAGCCCGTCAGCGTAGGTGGATTTGAGCTTGGTCAGCATCCGATAATCCATGATCGCCTGCACGACGGGATGCTTGTCCTTCAGTGCCTCCAAGACCTCCACATTGGTCGAATAGCCGCTCTTGGTCTTTTTCACGGGCGGCAAGCCCAGCTTTTCAAATAACAGCTCTCCGAGCTGCTTGGTGGAGTTGATATTGAATTCGCCGCCCGCTGCCTCAAAAATAAGCGCTTCGCAAGCGGCTATCCGGTCGGCAAGCATTGCGCCGAACAGAGAGAGCGCGTCCTTATCCGCCTGCACGCCGTCATGCTCCATCTCGGCAAGCACACGGCACAGCGGCAGCTCGATCTCAGAATAGAGCTTGTCCGTCCCCTGCTCCTGCAGCTTCTGCGAAAGCGTCTCATACAGTGCCTCGACGGAAGCCGCTTCGCTCATCAGAATCCCGTAAGGCGTTGTATCCTGTGGGGGCGTAAGGTGCAGATAATCCTCCGTAAGCGAAGAGAGCGCGTACTTGCCCCTCGTTGCGTCGAGGAGATAGGCGGCAACGGCGGTGTCGAACACAAAGCCATCAACGGGAAGTCCCTTTGCAAGCAAAGCGCGCATGAGCGGCTTGCTGTCGTGTGCCACTTTGCGGATGTTCGCCGTCAGCAGCTCCCGCAGGACGCTTTCATACGCCGCGCCAAGCTGCTCTTGCGTGTAGAGATACATCATATCCTCCGTCTGCGGAGCGTAGACCGCAAAGGCGGAAAAGCCCTCTAAGAAATGCAGCACCACATGCCCTTGTTCCGCAAACAGCGCTGCCAGTTCCCGTGCCCGCGCCTCAGTTTCCACCAACTCGCTGCGGCATTCACCAACGACTGCGGCAGGCGTTTCGGTAGCCTCATCCTTCTCAAACGCCGCCGAACGCAGATTGTATTTGTCGATCAGCTTCTGAAATTCCAGCTTGGTAAACAGGTCATACAGCGCACGGCGATTGGGCTGCCGGATCAGATTTTCCTCCGGAGAGAATTCGATCGGCGCGTCGCAGCGGATGGTCGCCAGCTCATAAGAAAGATACGCCGTCTCTTTGCCGTTTTGCAGCTTTTCAAAGAGCTTGCCCTTCATATTCTGCGGGGTCAAATTCTCGTAAACGCCGTCCAGCGTACCGTATTTTTGCAGCAGATCCTTGGCGGTCTTCGGTCCGACACCCGCGACACCGGGGATATTGTCGGAGCTGTCACCCATCAGCGCCTTGAGGTCAATGAGGCGGATCGGCTCCATGCCGTACTCCTCAAAAAAGACCTCCGGCGTATAATTCTGCGCCAGCGTCTGCCCACCCTGCGTCCTGACGAGGCGGACGGTCACGCAGTCGTTCACGAGCTGCAAGCTGTCACGGTCGCCCGTAAGAACGACACATTTCCAATTCTGCCCGCAGCAGATGCGTGCGACCGTGCCGATCACATCATCCGCCTCCCAGCCCTGACACTCGTAGATCGGGATATGCATCGCGGCAAGCACCTGCTTCATCACGGGCATCTGCATGGCAAGCTCCTCGGGCATACCGTGCCGCGTCGCCTTATAGCCGTCATAGCGGACATGGCGGAAGGTCGGGCCGTGCAGGTCGAAGGCGACGCAGAGGGCATCCGGCGCTTCGTTTTTCACCTCGCGCTGCAAAATATTCAAAAAACCGAAGATCGCATTGGTATAAAAGCCCTCGCGGGTCGTCAGCGGACGCACGCCGTAAAAGGCGCGGTTGATCACGCTGTTGCCGTCCAGGATCATCAGTTTCATTTCGTTCCTCCTGTTAAATGCGCTTCCACTTCGCGCCCTGGGGCGTGTCGATGATCTCGATGCCGCGCGCCTTCAATTCGTCGCGGATGCGGTCCGCCTCTGCCCAGTTTTTCGCCTTTTTCGCCTCGGCGCGGGCAAGGAGCATCGCGTCGATCTCAGGGTCGGACTCTTCCTTCGGCTGCGCGTCGCGCACCTTCTGCGCGGCAGCGAGAAGATTCAGTCCGAGCACCTGATCGAAGTCCGCAAAGGCGGCGAGCTTGGTCGCGTCGTTGGTCTTAGCCTTGAGGATGTCATAAAGCGCCGTGACCGCAAGGGAGGTGTTCAGGTCGCCGTTCAGAGCAGTGACAAAGCGTTCCTTCAGCTTGGCAAACGACTCTGTCTCGATTGCTCCGCCGTTCGGGTCAAGAGCGGCGATCTTGGCGATCAGCTTCTCATAGGTCACAGCCGCGTTGTCCAAATTCTCCCACGAGAAAACAAGGTTGCGGCGGTAATGGCTTTGCAGGCAGAACAGGCGGTAGACGATCGGGTCATAGCCCTTTTCCTCGAGCAGCGAGACGGTCAAAAATTCGCCCTTGGACTTGGACATCTTGCCGCCTTCGGTATTGAGGTGGTGGACATGGAACCAGTAATTGCACCACGTGTGTCCGAGATATGCTTCCGACTGCGCAATTTCGTTCGTGTGATGCGGGAAGGCGTTGTCGATGCCGCCGCAATGGATATCCATATCCTCCCCCAAATGCTTCATGCTGATGCACGAGCACTCGATGTGCCAGCCGGGATAGCCAACACCCCACGGAGAATCCCACTTGAGCGCCTGATCCTCAAACTTGGACTTGGTGAACCAGAGAACAAAGTCATTCTTATTGCGCTTGTTCGTGTCCTCCTCGACACCCTCGCGCACACCGACGGCTAAATCCTCCTCATTGTGGTCGTTGAAGACATAGTATTTTTCGAGCTTCGAGGTGTCGAAATAGATATTGCCGCCGGCTTGATATGCATAGCCCTTCTCAAGCAGGGTCGTGACCATGTGGATATACTCGTCGATGCAGTTCGTCGCAGGCTCCACCACATCCGGCGTCTTGATGTTCAGCTTCGCGCAATCGGCAAAGAAGGCGTCGGTGTAGAATTTTGCGATCTCCATGACGCTCTTGTGTTCGCGCTTGGCGCCCTTGAGCATCTTGTCCTCGCCCGTGTCCGCGTCCGAGGCAAGATGCCCGACATCGGTGATGTTCATCACGCGCTTGACATTATAGCCGAGGTAGCGCAGACTCTTTTCCAGCACATCCTCCATAATATAGCTGCGCAGATTGCCGATATGGGCGTAGTGGTAGACCGTGGGACCGCAGGTATACATCTTGACGATATCGGGATGATTCGGAACAAACAGCTCTTTTTTATGGGTCAGCGAATTGTAAAGATACATATTATTTTCCCTCCATTTGTTTTTCAAGCAATTCCACGCGTTCATGCAGATAATCCAGCTCTGCGCGGACAGGGTCGGGCGTGTGGATATGGTCTAACTTTTCGCCGTTCAGGCGGACAACGCGCCCGGGCACGCCGACCACCGTAGAATTGGCGGGTACCTCTTCCAACACAACGGAATTCGCGGCAATGCGCGCGTTGTCTCCCACCTTAAAGGGTCCCAAGACCTTTGCACCGCAGCCGACCATGACATTATTGCCTAGGGTCGGGTGGCGCTTTTCCCGTGCCGCACCCGTGCCGCCGAGGGTCACGCCCTGATAGAGCAGGCAGTCATCCCCGATCTCCGCCGTCGCACCGATGACGATGCCCGTGCCGTGGTCAATAACGAGCCGCCGCCCGATCTTTGCCGCCGGATGGATCTCCACGCCCGTTCTGCGGCGCGCGATCTGTGAAACCCAACGACCGATGAATTTCATCCCGTGGGTATAG
>CAMAEX010000079.1:0-8095 GCA_945832065.1 uncultured Clostridia bacterium
TTCGGCGGCGTAAGCGAGGGTGTGCTCGCCTCGCTGAATTTGGGCGTCCATCGCGGCGACGCGCCGAAAAACGTGTTGGAAAATTATCGTCGCTTGGGGGATGCCGTCGGCTTTGACCCGAAGCGCACCGTCTTTACCAAGCAGATCCATTCGGATATCGTGGAACGCGTCGGCGTGTCCGACTGCGGACGCGGTCTGATCGTCCCCGTGGAAAACGGCTGCGACGGGCTGGTCACGAATGAGCCGGAGGTCGTCCTGACCGTTTTTTCCGCCGATTGCACCCCGGTTCTGCTCTATGACCCCGTCGCCAAAGCAGTCGGTGCCGTCCATGCGGGCTGGCGCGGTACGGCAGCGGCAATCGCGGCAAGGGCGGTCGAGCGCATGACTGCGGAATTCGGCTCGAAGCCCGAAAATATCCGCGCCGCCATCGGTCCATGCATCTCACAGTGCTGCTTTGAAACGGATCGCGATGTTCCCGACGCCATGCAAAGCGCTTTCGGTGAGGATGCGAAACAGGCGATCCGCGAGGTCGGCAGTAAATATTATGTAAACCTAAAGACGCTCAATGCTCTTGCCCTAACCCGGGCGGGTGTGCGGCAGATCGACATTGCAGCGGAATGCACTGCCTGCGAGCCGGAGCGTTTCTGGTCGCACCGCAGGGTCGGCAACCGCCGCGGCTCCCTTGCCGCCATGATTCTTTTGCGAGGTGATACGCAGTGAAACGGACGCTTTTTCTCTGTTTAGCGCTCTTCCTCTTGCTTACCGCCTGCACGCGGCAAACGCAGACGTTCCCCACGGTTCCCGCCGCTGAGACGGAGCCGGAGCAGACGCAGGAGACGCCGCAGGAAGCTTCGGTGGAGGAGACTTTCGGGCTGGCATATCTGCCCGCTTACGGTCTAAACCCTTTTCAATGCACCGCGACCGTCAATCGCGCGCTGTTTTCCCTGTTGTATGAAAGTCTGTTCGTCGTCTCCAATCAGTACCGCGCCGAGCCGGTGCTCTGCGAAAGCTTCAAGGTAGCCGACGAGGGGAAGACCTATACCTTCACCCTTGTCAGCGGTGTGACCTTTTCTGACGGTACACCGCTGACCGCAGACGATGTTGCCGCCTCCGTGGAAGCGGCAAGGCAAAGTCCCATCTATGCAGCGCGGCTTTCGCACATTTCCTACTACACGGTCAACGAGGACGGAACCTTCTCCATCTTTCTCAATACGCCCTATGAAAACTTCGCGCTGATGCTCGATGTCCCGATTGTCAAGGCGGAAACGGTGGAGAGTCAGACGCCGATTGGCAGCGGCTCTTACTGTCTGCGCGGTGCAACGCTGCAAAAGAATGCGCATTGGAAGCAGCTCACCTCGCCCATCCTCACCGCCGAGACGATCCCCTTAACCTCCTGCACCGATCCGAGCGAGCTGCGGGACACCTTTGAGTTCGGCACAACCGATCTGGTCTACTGCGACCCCAATTCCCCCGCCGCGGTCGGCTATCGCTGTGACTATGAGGTTTGGGAAGCCCCGACGACCGTGATGCACTATCTCGGCTTTAATCTCTACAGCGGCTATTTTGTCAACGACAAACTGCGGGCTGCGGTAACGCTCACGCTGGATCGTGAGGATATCGCCAATAAGGTTTACGGCGGCTTCGCGCAGGCAAGCGTTCTGCCCTGCTCTCCCTATTCGGATCTCTATGATACGCAGCTTGCCGAGGAGTACGACTATGCCCCCGCCGCCTTTGCGGCAGCGGTGAAGGAATCCGGCGTCACGACCTCGACAGATTATGTCGGATATGTCGGAACGCTGCTTGTCTGCTCCGAGGATCCGAAGCGCGTCGCCGCAGCGGACTACATCGCCGCTGTCTTGCAGAAAGCAGGCTTGCACATCACCGTCAACGCCGTCGATTATGACAGCTATCAAACCGCCCTGCAAACGGGAGATTTTGACCTCTATTACGGAGAGGTGCGCTTGACCGCAAACTTTGATCTGTCAGAGTTCTTTGAGGACTACGGCGCTCTGCAATACGGCTCCATTGCCTCCGGAGGTCTAAGCGCACTCTGCCTTGCAGCCTTGGAAAACTCAGGCAGCTTCTCGGAGCTTTGCGCGCAGCTCATGCAGCAGGCGCCGATCTGCCCCGTCGTGTTCAAGGGCTACGCCATCTACGTCACGCGCGGCGCGATTGCCTCGGTTACCCCTGCTGTGGACTATGTCTTCCATAGCGCCGCCACCGCACGCACCCTCGCCGACGCAGACCAAACCTACGCCGACACCGCCCCCGTCGAGCCGCCCGCCGAATCAACTGATACCACAGACGAAACCGATTCTGCAACCGACGCCCCTCCGGAAGAATCCTCCGAAACGCCGTAACCCCCTGTAGGGCGGGGACATGTCCCCGCAGCGTGTAGGAACTACCAACTGCGTACAAGCATATCCACCCGTACCGTCTGCCGCTCACGCGGTCGGCTGGGACATGTCCCAGCCCTACATTGACCGTCTCGTTTATCGTGGTACGTTCTCGCGGGCGGATTGCGAGGCACGCGGTTGCACATAATCAAAAAGATGAGACTGCAAGAAAGCGCTCTTGCAGTCTCATTTATTATGCAGCATTATTCCGTTATTGCCTACATTTCGCCCGCATAGCCGGAATGCAGTTTCTTTCCCTTGCAAGCTGGGAGATCATTCGTTGTTCTCCTCAATAGCAGTCCCACCAGTATAGGACATCGGAGAAATCACACGCCTTCAGCTTCTCGTGCGGGATCAGGAAGTTGCATATGCCGGCATCGCCGAACTCGATGCGGGTGTCTCCGTGATAGACGCTGTCGATTTTGAGCAGGGTTGTATCGTATCTATAGCAAGCACTCCTTTGCGGCGCGCGGGTCGTCCTGCGTAAAGTCCGCGTAGCCGCCCACGGCATGACCGCGCACATTGAAGCGTTCGTTTAGCGTCGTCTCCTCCTCCGCTGTCAGCTCGTCATTTCCGCGTCTTTCGAAGAATTCACGGAAGCGGTAGTCCATCAGCGGCATTGCGTTCTCCTCGCGGCGGAAGGTGCAGTAATAGCATCCCTTCACAGGGAACTCGTCATTGCTCGGCGTTTCGTTTTGCCATTCCAAGCCCTCATTGGTTTCGTTGTAGAGCACGCGGAAGTTTTTTGTTCCGTCGGATTCTGATATTCTATCCCATAGGGTGTTTCCTCGGAAATATAAAATCGCAAAACGCCCTGCGTAGGAAAATCCAAGAAGCCGCCGAATTCCTCGCAAAACAGGGCGCAGAGCATCCGCATCGGTTTCCCCGTGCCGTCCGTGGGAGGTTCGCCCAAGGAGGGACCGCCAAAACGGCTCTTGCTGATCGGTTCCGTAGAAAGCTCGATCCGCAGACGCGGGGTCGTCGTATGTGTCTGCCACCATGCGTATTCTTCTTCCCTTTTGTCCTTTTCAGAAAAAGCCATTGATATCTCCTTTGCTTCTAACAAGCTCAACTCGCTGCAAGCAGCTCTGTCAACAGATCGGTATGCTATTCAAATATTATTGTGGAATGATTCTGCCATTGTTCTACGCTGTTCTTGAATATACGGTAACGAGCAGAGCTTTTCCTGCACCTGCGCAACATTCAAAAGCTGTGTGTTATTGCTGTTGAATTCCCGCAGCAAGTTTCTATGCGGTTCGCCCTCGCAGAAATATTTATCGTAATTCAGATCCCGTTTATCGCACGGAACGCGGTAGAAATTCCCGAGGTCGATCGCGTGGGCGCACTCCTCATTCGTCAGCAGCGTTTCGTACATCTTCTCGCCGTGTCTGACGCCGATCACGCGGATCTCATGATTGGGCGCAAACAGCCCCGTCACCGCCTTTGCCAGCGTCTCAATGGTGCAGGCGGGTGCTTTCTGCACGAGAATGTCGCCGGAAACGCCCTGTTCAAACGCGAACAGCACCAAATCTACCGCTTCATCCAACGACATGATAAAGCGCGTCATGGTCGGCTCGGTGATCGTGATCGGCACGCCCGCCTTGATCTGCTCGATCCACAGCGGGATCACGCTGCCCCGCGAACACATGACATTACCGTAGCGTGTGCAGCAGATCTTTGTCCGCTCCGGACTGACCGTGCGGCTCTTTGCGACGATCACCTTTTCCATCATCGCTTTGGAAATTCCCATGGCATTGACGGGATACGCAGCCTTGTCCGTGGACAGACAGATCACCGTTTTTACGCCCTCGTCAATGGCGGCGGAGAGCAGATTTTCCGTACCGAGGACATTCGTCCGCACCGCCTCGATCGGAAAAAACTCGCACGACGGCACCTGCTTTAATGCGGCGGCATGGAAGATATAATCCACGCCATGCAGAGCATTCTTGATCGACGCAGGCTCACGCACATCTCCGATAAAAAACTTGATTTTCTGCGCGTTCTGCGGCATCCTCGCCTGAAATTCATGGCGCATATCGTCCTGCTTTTTCTCGTCACGGGAAAAAATGCGGATTTCCCCGATATCGGTATTCAAGAATCGGTGCAGCACGGCATTTCCGAACGAGCCGGTGCCGCCCGTGATCAACAGGGTTTTGTTTTCAAACATCGTTCCCATTTTTCTTCCTCATTGTCTGCGCGGCAGATAATAGTCGTCCGCCTCGCGGAAATACGGGCAAACGCCCTTACGATAGGTTTGGATGCGGTACCATTCATCCTCGTCAATGTCCTGCGAGCAATAGTACTCGTCCGTCTCCTCGTCGTAGTTATAATTCCAGCAATCCTCACAGTTCGGCATAGTCGCTCTCCTTAACGGAATACATTCCCGTCTGCATCCAGTACCTCGACGCGGCGGCAGTTGGCAAAGTCCGGCATAGCTTCCGGCGCGTACCGCTCAATCGCAGAGACGAGCAGCATCGGATTGAGCGCCGGATTCTGGGCGCAGACGACGCAGCGCAGCCGAAGCTCCCGCTTGCCCGCGATAAGCTCGCAGTTTTTCAGCATCGGACGGATATCCGTCTCCTCCATGCCGCGCTTTGTGCGCTTTTCCACAAGCAGCTCCTTTGCGGAGAGACATGCCGCAATTTGCTTTACCGCGTTCTCCGGCACTCCCGAGTCGTATCTGAGCGTCAGCTCCGCCTGTAAATGCGTCAGCTCCTTCGCCTTTCGGGCGCTTTCGTAAACACGCAACACACGCACGCCCTCCGGCAGCACCGCGTTCATCTCCTCGGGGGTGAGCTGCAAGTCGGTATCCAACTCATATTCCATGATCTCGCACCCACTCTCGACGCCCACGCTCAGGGGCAGGAGCATCGAGACATAGGCGTGCGGCGTGAAACCCTGGGAATGGTGCAGGATCACGCCTGCCCGACGGAATGCCCGCTGCATCAGGCGCATCGTGTCCAAATGCGACATCCAGATCGCCGTGCCGGTCTTTTCAAACAGCATCCTACGCATCGCACTTGCCTCCCTTCAAAAGGCAGCTTGCTCCGCAGGCGCTGCAATGGCTTCTGCAATCCGGTGTTGTCTCCGAGCGGTAGGCGCGCTCACGCTCTTTTTTGAGGTACGCCGTGCTGACGCCGTCAGAGATCGTCTCCCAAGGCAGAAGCTCGTCCGTACCGTACCCGCGCACCGTATAAAAATCCGGGTCAATGCCGCAGGCTTCGAAGCAGTCCAGCCAAGTCTGATAAGAGAAGTACTCGTCCCAACCGTCCAATCTTGCGCCGCGCTTGACCGCCTCCTCCAGCACCGCGCCGAGTCTGCGGTCGCCCCGCGCCAAAACAGCCTCCAAACGGCTTAAGTCGGCAGCGTGCCAATTATACTCAATGCTCTTCGAGGGCATATTGTCCTTGAGCAGACGCTGACGGCGCAGATATTCCTCCGGCGTGATCTGCTTCTCCCATTGGAAGGGCGTGAAGGGCTTCGGGACAAAATACGCCGTGGCGACGTGAATGCGCACGCCGCGCTTTTTGTTCGTCGCGTGCTCGCGCCATGTCTTGAGAATTTTATAGACCAGCTCCGCAATGCCCAAGACATCCTCATCCGTCTCCGTCGGCAGACCGAGCATGAAATAGAGCTTCACATTGTTCCAGCCGCCCTCAAAGGCGATGGCGCAGGTTTCGAGGATCTCTTCCTCGGTGACATTCTTGTTGATCGCGTCCCGCAAACGCTGCGTGCCCGCCTCGGGGGCAAAGGTCAAACCGCTCTTGCGCACCTTTTGCAGCCGCAGCATCAGGTCGCGTGAAAAATTGTCCGCCCGCAGAGACGGCAGCGAGAGATTGATCTTGCGCGGCGTGCAGTAGTCCTGCATCTTCTCCGCAAGCTCCGGCAGATAGCGATAGTCCGAGGTGGAAAGGCTTGAAAGGGTGATCTCGTGGCAGCCGGAGTTTTCCAGCGACTCGACGGACTGTCGGAACAGCTTCTCCGCAGAGCGGGGACGCACGGGGCGGTAAGTAAAGCCCGCCTGACAGAAGCGGCAACCGCGGATACAGCCGCGCATGACCTCTAAATTCGAGCGGTCGTGGACGATCTCGGTATTCGGGATGATGATATCCGTCGGATAAAGCGCGTCGTCCAAATTCTGCACGATCCGCTTCGTCACCCGTGCGGGCGCACCCTCTAAGGGGACGATCTCGCGAAGTGTGCCGTCATCATTGTAAACCTGCCGATAAAGGGAAGGCACATAGACACCCTCGATCTTGCTGACCTCATGCAAAAACGCATCCTTCGACCAGCCCTCGCGTTTTGCTTTACGGTACAGCTCCAGGATCTCCGGTGTCATCTCCTCCCCCTCGCCGATGGAGAAAAAGTCGATAAAATCCGCCAGCGGTTCGGGATTGTACATACACGCGCCGCCCGCGAACACCATATGCTCCAAGCCCTTGCGTTCGCTTGCCCGCATCGGGATATTGCCGAGACGGAGCATGTTGAGCACATTGGTATAGCTCATCTCATAGCCGATGGTAAAGGCGATCATGTCAAACTGCGTCAGCGCGTCGCCGCTCTCTAAGGCGTAGAGCGGAATACCGTTGGCGCGCATAGCATCCTCCATATCGCCCCACGGTGCAAAGACGCGCTCGCACCAAACGCCCTCCATTTGGTTCATCACCGCGTAGAGAATGCGCATACCGAGGTTGGACATGCCGATCTCATAGGTGTCCGGGAAGCAGAAGGCAACACGCAGATCGACCTCCGCCTTGTTCTTGACGGTTTGATGGTATTCCCCGCCGACATAGCGCGCAGGCTTCTGCACCGTCGGCAGGATACGTTCGAGTTTTTCAATCATATTATTTGACCAAATCCATTAGGTATTGACCGTACTCGGTCATTTTCAGTTCACTGCCGATGGCGGCGACCTGTTCGTCCGTAATGAAGCCCTGCTGCCACGCGATCTCCTCCGGGCAGGCAATGTACATTCCCTGTCTGGACTGCACCGCCTCGACATACTGCGCGGCGTTGAGCATTCCCTCGGGTGTGCCCGTGTCGAGCCACGCCATGCCTCTGCCCATCAGCTCGACATGGAGCTTGCCGCGCTTCAAATATTCCTCGTTCAGCGCCGTGATCTCCAATTCACCGCGCGCGGACGGCTGGAGCGTTTTGGCAAGCGCGACCGCGTTCTCGTCGTAAAAATACAGCCCCGGCACGGCGTAGCGGGATTTCGGCTGCTTCGGCTTTTCCTCGATGGAGATCACATTGTTGTCCTTATCGAACTCCACCACGCCGTAAGCGGTCGGATTCTTCACGGGATAGCCGAAAACCGTTGCTCCATCTTCCCTTCTTACCGCTTCCTTGAGCAGAGCTTCGAGCATTCCGCCATAGAACAGATTGTCGCCCAAAACGAGGCATGAGCGGCCGCCCGCGATAAAGTCCTCCGCGATCAGGAAGGCATCCGCGATCCCGCGCGGGACATACTGGATGCCGTATTCGATACGGACGCCGAAATGCTCGCCCGTTCCGAGCAGTCTGCGGTAGCCATCCACATCGGGCGGCGCGGTAATGATCATGATCTCCCGAATGCCCGCCATCAGCAGAACGGACAGCGGATAATAGATCATCGGCTTGTCATAGATCGGGAGCAGCGGCTTGGAAATAGACTTCGTCATCGGATAGAGGCGGCTACCCTTACCGCCGGCAAGAATGAT
>CAMAEX010000080.1:0-8071 GCA_945832065.1 uncultured Clostridia bacterium
CGAGGAACGAGCGTTACGGATGCGGCATACCCCCTGCGGGTGCAATCTAATAAAATAGTTTCGTATTCGCCGGAATACATACAAGATGCTAAATGATTCTGCGAGATTGCCACGACCCCTTCGGGGTCTCGCAATGACAAAACTGTAGTTTTTTTGACAGTCTGTGATTCTTGATGAAATTCTTTCATCAAGGATCCCGTGTGCTGCGCACACTCGCATCGTGCTGACGCACGCTGCGCCGTCTGCGACTCGCTAAGTGCCGCCGCAAGCGGCGGTTGCTCGCTTGCATAGCGCCTGCGGGCGCTTATCGTGCAGAATTTGACGCACCTTCGGTGCTATAAAAAGCTATGCAAGCTTTTTATCAAATTCAAGTATGAAAGGAAGAGAGTACATATGATCCGAATTATGGAATACGGACAACTGCCGGACTGCGAGATCTTTTCCAGAGCCGTTCCGGAAACGGATGTAGAGAAAACCGTGTCGGATATTATCGCCAAAGTGCGCAGCGAGGGTGATGCCGCGCTGCGGGAGCTGACGGAGCGGTTTGACGGGGCGGCGTTGGACGAGCTGACCGTTACGGAGGAGGAAATCGCCACTGCGCTGGAAACGGTGGAACCGGAATTTATCAAGGTGCTGAAGCAGGCTGCCGCCAATATTACGAAATTCCACGCAAAGCAGGTGCGCAACAGCTTTATCATCAACGACAGCGACGGGATCGTGATGGGGCAAAAGATCATTCCCCTTGACCGCGCGGGGATCTATGTTCCCGGCGGAACGGCGGCTTACCCGTCCACGGTTCTGATGGACTGTATTCCCGCCAAGCTTGCAGGCTGCAAAGAGGTGGTCATGGTCACGCCGCCGGGGAAGGCCGGTAAGGTAAACCCCGCCATTTTGGCGGCTGCGCACATCGCCGGCGTGGACAGGATCTTCAAGGTCGGAGGCGCACAGGCGGTTGCGGCGCTGGCATACGGAACCGAAACCGTCCCGAAGGTCGACAAGATCGTCGGCCCCGGAAACGCCTTTGTTGCCGAGGCGAAAAAGCAGGTCTTCGGCGTTGTCGCCATCGACATGATCGCAGGGCCAAGCGAAATATTGATCGTTGCCGACGGGAAATCGGATCCGCGTTTTTTGGCGGCGGATATGCTTTCCCAGGCGGAGCATGACAAGCTGGCAAGCGCGGTGCTGGTTACCGACAGTGCGGCGCTTGCCGAGAAGGTCGCCGAGGAGCTGGAAAAGCAGCTTCCCGCACTACCCAGAAGGGACATTGCCCGGGCAAGCATTGACGCGAACGGCAAGATCATCCTTGTGCAGGATCTTGACACAGCCATCGAAGTTGCCAACACCATCGCGCCGGAGCATTTGGAGCTGTGCGTGGATGCGCCGTTTGATTATCTGGATCGGATTCGGCACGCGGGATCGGTCTTTTTGGGACGCAACTGCCCGGAGGCGCTGGGCGACTATCTCGCAGGCCCGAATCACACGCTTCCCACAAGCGGCACGGCAAGGTTTTCCAGCCCCCTCTCCGTGGACGATTTTGTGAAGAAGACCCAATATACCTATTTTACCGCCGCGGCGCTGGGGCGTGTGGCGGAAAGCGTGGCGTATTTTGCGGAAAAGGAAGGACTGACCGCCCACGCCAGAAGCGCGTTGATCCGAAGCGAAACTGCAGAAGGGAACGGCAAAAAATGAGTGAATTTCTGAGCGGCAGATACAAAACCCTTGCCCCATATACGCCGGGAGAGCAGCCGCGTGATATGCGGCATCTCAAGCTGAATACCAACGAGTCGCCCTTCCCGCCCTCGGTCAGGGCGGTGGAAGCTGCGGCAAAGGCAGCCGAAGGGCTGCAACTGTACTCCGATCCGGAGTGTACGCTTCTGACGGAGAAGCTGGCGGACACGCTGGGCTTGCACAGGAATGAGGTCATTCTGACAAACGGCTCGGACGAAATACTGAACTTCGCCTTTATGGCGTTTTGCGACGAGCAACACGGCGCGGCGTTCCCGGATGTGACCTATGGCTTTTATCCGGTCTTTGCTTCGATCAACGCGGTGCCCTATACCGAGATCCCGCTGCGGGAAGATCTTACCCTTTGCGCGGAGGACTATTTCGGGCTCCACAAGACCGTCTTCCTCGCCAACCCGAATGCGCCCACGGGTATGGCGCTGCCGGTCAGCGAGATCGAGAGGATCATCCGGGCGAATCCGGACAGTGTGGTCGTGGTGGACGAGGCGTATGTGGACTTCGGCTGCGAAAGCTGCATTCCGCTGGTACGCAAGTACAAGAATCTGCTGGTAACGCAGACATTTTCCAAATCCCGCTCCATGGCGGGTGCGCGGCTCGGCTTCGGCGCGGCGTGCCCGGAGCTGATTGCGGATCTTCGGAGCATGAAGTATTCCACGAATCCCTACAATGTGAACAGCATGACCATGGCGGCGGGACTCGGCGTGCTGTCCGACCCGGACTATACCGAGAAAAACTGCCGCACCATTGCGGAAAATCGGGAATATACCGCACAGAAGCTCAGGGAAATGGGTTTTGAGGTCTGCCCCTCCAAGGCGAATTTCCTGTTTGCCCGAAACGAAAGAATTGCGGGCGAGGAGCTGTACCTTGCGCTGAAGGCGCGCGGCATCCTGATACGGCATTTCTCATCGGAAAGGATAAAGGATTACAATCGCATCACCATCGGCACGAGGGCACAGATGGATGAATTTCTGAAGGCGACGGAGGAGATCCTGAAGCGATGACGGACGGAGCAGAAATGGAGTGCAGCATGAGAAAAGCAGAGATCAACCGAACGACCAATGAAACGAAAATCTTTGTCAGTATTGATTTAGACGGCAGAGGCAGCGGGACGATCCGAACCGGTGTCGGCTTTCTTGACCATATGCTGACCTTGCTTGCCGGACACGGCAGGTTTGATCTGACGGTGCAGTGCGAGGGTGACACCTATGTGGATTTCCACCATACGGTCGAGGATGTGGGAATCTGCATCGGCAAGGCGTTTGCCCGGGCGCTCGGGGAGAAAAAAGGCATTTGCCGTTACGGATACACGGTGCTGCCCATGGACGAAGCGCTGATCCTGACGGCGGTCGATCTTTCGGGCAGAGCCTACCTCGGTTATGGGCTTGACATTCCGACGGAAAAGGTGGGAGAATTTGACACCGAATTAACGGAGGAGTTTTTCTATGCCTTTGTGCGGAGCGCGGAATGCACGCTCCACATCAAACAGCTTGCGGGCGGCAATTCGCATCACATCATTGAAGGAGCGTTCAAATCCTTCGCAAGGTCGCTGCGGGCGGCGGTTGCGGCGGAGCGCGGCTTTGAAGAGGAGATCCCCTCCACCAAGGGGGTACTTTAATGGTTGCGATTATTGATTACGGCGTGGGCAACCTGTTTTCGCTGCACAGCTCGTTTGAAGCCGTGGGCGAGGAAAGCTGCGTGACCTCCGATGTCCGGGTGATCGAGGACGCGGATCGCTTGGTGCTTCCCGGCGTGGGAGCGTTTGGAGACGCCGCAGAAAAGCTGCGACGGCACGGGCTGGACGAGGTGCTGTGCCGGCAGGCGGAAAAGGGAAAGCCGCTGCTGGGTATCTGCCTCGGGATGCAGCTGCTCTTTGAAAAAAGCTATGAGTACGGCGAGCACCGCGGGCTGGGGCTGATCCCCGGACAGATCCGCCCGATCTCGGAGACGATCTCCGACGGGCTGAAGATCCCCCACATCGGCTGGAACGCGCTGACCTTCCGAAAGAAAAGCCCGCTTTTTCGGGGGCTCCGGGACGGGGACTTTGTATACTTCGTCCACTCCTATCACGCCGTAAACTGCGACGAAAGCGTGAGCGCCGTGACGGAGTACGGCGGGATATTGACCGCCGCCGCCGAGCGCGGCAATGTGTTCGGCTGCCAGTTCCACCCGGAAAAAAGCGGAGAAACAGGACTGCGTATCCTGAAAGCATTCTGTGAGATAAAGTGAGGAAAGCAAAATGATCATTTTCCCGGCGATCGACCTGTACGACGGAAAGGCCGTCAGACTGTATCAGGGCGATTACAGCCGTATGACGGTATACAGTGACCGCCCCCGTGATGTGGCAAAGGAGTTTTTTGCAAAGGGTGCGCGGCAGGCGCATGTCGTTGACCTGCTGGGCGCTCGTGAAGGGGGGACCCCCGATCTGGAAACGGTGAAGGAGATCCTCAGAGAGATCCCCTTTGTGGAGATCGGGGGTGGGATCCGCTCCATGGAGGCCATCGAAGCCTATCTCGATGCCGGCGCTTCAAGAGTCATTCTCGGCACGGCAGCGCTGGAAAATCGGGAGCTGCTTGCGCAGGCGCTTGCGAAGTACGGTGAGAGGATCGCGGTAGGCGCGGACATTCGGGACGGGTATCTTTCGGTCAGAGGATGGACGGAGACATCCGCAGTAACGGTAGACAGCTTTTTCGCCGATATGGAGGCGATGGGGGTCACCAACATCATCTGCACCGATATTTCAAAGGACGGCGCGATGTCCGGGACGAACCGCGCACTGTACGGCAGCTTGCGCAGGACCTATTCGGTGCGCATTACCGCATCGGGGGGTGTGTCCTCGCTGGAGGATGTGCGCGCACTGCGGGACATGGGACTTTACGGCGCGATCATCGGCAAGGCATACTACACCGGAGCGGTCGCTCTGGAGGAAGCGATAGAGGCTGCGAAATGATTACAAAACGGATCATCCCCTGCCTCGATGTGCGAAACGGCAGGGTCGTGAAGGGTACAAATTTTCAGAATCTGCGGGACATTTCCGATCCCGTGGAGCTGGCGGAATACTACAGCAAAAGCGGCGCGGACGAGCTGGTTTTCTACGACATTACGGCGTCCTTTGAGGGCAGACGGCTCTTTACGGAGGTGCTGAAAAGGGTCGCCTCGGGCATTTTTATTCCGCTCACCGTCGGCGGCGGGATCCATACGCTGGACGATTTTGAAAACGCGCTGATGAACGGCGCGGATAAGGTCAGCGTCAATTCCGGCGCGATCGCAGACCCGAAGCTGGTAAGCGAGGCTGCCAAGCGCTACGGCGACCAGTGCGTGGTGCTTTCCGCCGACGTCAAGCGCGTCGGAAACGAGCTGCGCGTTTTTGCAAAGGGCGGCAGAGTCGACACCGGCATGGAGGCGGTCGAATGGATCAAACGGTGCGTGCAGTCCGGCGCCGGGGAGGTCGTGGTAAACTCCATTGACACCGACGGCGTGAAAAACGGCTTTGATCTTGCAATGCTCTCGCGCGTGTGCCGCGCCGTGGATGTCCCTGTGATCGCTTCGGGCGGCGCGGGCTGCATGGAGCATTTCACCGAGCTTTTCAAGACGGTGCCCGCCGTTGACGCGGGTCTTGCCGCCTCGGTGTTCCACTCCGGGCAGATCCGGATCAATGCGTTAAAAGCAGAGCTGGCGAAGAACGGAATTCATGTAAGAATCTGAGAGGTGCAAACGATCATGATCGACATCAATGAGCTGAAATTTGACGAAAAAGGACTGATCCCCGCGATCGTGGTGGACTCGGTCACCAAAAGGGTGCTGACCCTTGCCTATATGAACCGCGAAAGCTTGGAGATCTCCATGGCGGAGAAAAAGACCTGCTTCTTCAGCCGGTCGCGGCAAACGCTGTGGAGAAAAGGAGAGACCAGTGGGAACTATCAGAATATTGTCTCGATCACCGCGGACTGCGATAAGGACGCGCTGACCGTCGTGGTGGAACCGGAAGGCCCTGCCTGCCATACCGGCAGCTTTTCCTGCTTTGAAAACCCCTTATGGCAGAACGATGCGCTGGTCGAATTCAGCCTTACGGAGCTGTACCGTCTGCTGGAGGGGAGAAAGACCGAACGACCCGAAGGCTCCTATACCACCTACCTTTTCAACAAGGGATTGGATAAGATTTTGAAAAAGGTGGGCGAGGAATGCACGGAGGTCATCATCGCGGGAAAGGCGGAGGACAAAAAGGAAACCGTCTATGAGATCGCCGATCTTGCCTATCATGTCATGGTGCTGATGGTGCAGATGGGGATTACCGTGGAGGATGTTCATCGGGAGCTTGCCTCCCGCCACATCATTGACCACAAGGTCAAGCAGGAGAAAATGACGAAATGATGCTGCAGGATCTTCATGTGCATACCAACTTCTGTGACGGAAAAAATACGCCGGAGGAAATGGTGCAGGCGGCGGTCAAGCTGGGGCTTGCGGGGATCGGACTTTGTGTTCATTCGTATACGCCCTTTGACGAGAGCTATTGCGTGAAAAAGGAACGAATCGGGGAATATCTCCGCACGGTCGCGGCATTGAAGGAAAAATATCGGGGCGTGATAAAGGTTTTGTGCGGTGTGGAGCTGGATCTTTATTCCGATATGCCGACGGACGGCTTCGATTATGTCATCGGCTCCGTGCACTATCTGAAAAACGGGGAGGACTATTGCCCGATCGACGAGAACGTAGAGACGCTCCGAAAGACGGTGCAGCGGTATTACGGCGGGGACTGGCTCGCAATGTGCCGCGCATACTACGAGAGTGTTGCCTGCCTCTCGTCCAAACGTACGGACATCGTCGGTCATTTTGACCTTGTGACGAAGTTCAACCAAAAAGCGCCGCTCTTCGACGAGAACAGCCGGGAATATCTGTCCATTGCCGAGGCGGCGGTCGATGCGCTGCTGCCCCACCGGATCCCCTTTGAGATCAACACCGGGGGAATATCGAGGGGATATCGGGACGTTCCGTATCCTGCGCCGCCGCTGCTGGCATATATCCGGCAACGGGGCGGAGAAGTGCTCCCGTCCAGCGATGCCCACTGCGCGGCGCATATCGGCTACGGCTTTGCGCGCTGACAGAGCATTCGCAGGCAGCAGCGGCACATCCCGAAACCGCGCACCGCAGTTCTGCAAGCGCTGATTTCTTTCGGAAAATACTTCGGATCCCCGAAATCTTCAAGATTTCGGGGATCCTTTGTTGCATTTTCACGATGATAAGGTAAGCATCGCGAAAATATGTCTCGTAACAATCACGATATCGCAATTAAAATGTGCTTTGCACATTTTAATTGGTGATTGGTATGAAATCGAATGCGTAAGATCGATGCAGCCGATTTGGTCAACACATGACTTTTGTTGTCGGTAATACCGGCGGCAAATATGCCGCAACGCCGACATTTTATTTTTTCACGATGTTTTCGATATAGCGCATGAGAATCGTTGCTACCTGCGCTCTCGTTGCATCGCCCTGCGGGAGAAGCTTTCCGTCGGAACCATTGATGATCCCCTCGCCGACTGCCCAGCATACCGCTTCTTTTGCATAGGCACTGATCTTATTTGCGTCCGGGAAATTGCTCACATCGCCACGCTTACTCGTTTCGATCCCTTTCTTTTGCGCATAGCGGAAGAGGATCGCCGCCATCTGTTCGCGGGTGATCTTCCCATTCGGGTCAAAACGGTTGTTGCCGACACCGTTGACGATCCCGTTCGAAGCCGCCCACGCTACCGCGTCAAGATACCAGCTTCCATCCTTCGCGTTCACGTCTGCGAAGGTGTTCTGATACCCCGTCGGCTTGCCCTCATAGCGCCACAGAACGGTGACGAGCATGGCTCTTGTCATCGCCGTTTCCGGCTCGAACGTGTTTGCGCTCGTACCGCCAAACAGCCCGTTTGTCACGGCATAGTCCACATACAGGTGGTACCATGCTTTGGCATTGATATCAACAAATTTACCGCTCGGGCAGTTCTCGCCGCCGTCGCACTCCGCAGGTGTGCTGCCGTCACCGGGGACAAGGTCGCTGAGGGAGACCTTGGCGTGATATTGGTCTGTCAGCTCAAGGACGGCGGCGGTACCGTTGATCGTACATGCCGTGGAGGCGGTGAACATGTATCCGTCCTTGGCGGTCAGATAATAGGTTACTCTATACTTTGTGTCTGCTTTGAACGGATTGTTCACGGTGATATTCACGCCGCTTTCCTGATTTGTCCAGGTAACGCCGTTGGAGCAGTTGGAAACGGTACCGTAATTTTCGCTGAAATACTGTGTTGTATCAACCTTTGCAAAGGTGGGCGTTTTTCCGACAACGGGC
>CAMAEX010000081.1:0-8057 GCA_945832065.1 uncultured Clostridia bacterium
ACAGCTATGTCAAGGTGCAGGATTGGCGCGTGAAGGAAAACTCCACCGTCACCTACTCCGTCGGAGGTCTGATCCTCTCCAACTCCGGCGCGATTACCGCGAACTACTGGCTGAGTGAGATCTACGATGACGAGATCGCAAACGCACACAAAAACTGCGATCTGCACATTCATGATATGTCCATGCTGACGGGCTACTGCGCCGGTTGGTCGCTGCGGCAGCTCATTCAGGAGGGGTTAGGCGGCGTGCCCGGAAAGATCACCTCCGCGCCGGCGAAGCACCTCTCTTCCCTGTGCAACCAGATGGTCAACTTCCTTGGCATCATGCAGAACGAATGGGCGGGCGCGCAAGCCTTCTCCTCATTCGATACTTATCTTGCACCCTTTGTCAAGGTAGACAATCTTACCTTCGATCAAGTGAAAAAGTGTGTCGAGTCCTTTGTATACGGCGTGAACACCCCCTCCCGGTGGGGCACGCAGGCGCCGTTCTCCAATATCACCTTGGACTGGACCGTTCCTGATGATATGGCGGAGCTGCCGGCGATCGTCGGCGGCAAGGAGATGACCTTTAAGTACAAAGACTGCAAGAAGGAAATGGATATGGTCAACCGCGCCTTCATTGAGGTCATGATCGAAGGCGACGCCAACGGGCGCGGATTCCAGTATCCCATCCCCACCTACTCCATCACCCGCGACTTTGATTGGTCGGAGACGGAGAACAACAAGCTGCTCTTTGAGATGACGGCAAAGTATGGCACTCCCTATTTCTCCAACTATGTCAACAGCGATATGCAGCCGAGCGATGTGCGCTCGATGTGCTGCCGCCTGCGTCTCGACCTGCGCGAGTTGCGTAAAAAGTCCGGCGGCTTCTTCGGCAGCGGCGAATCCACCGGCTCCGTCGGTGTAGTTACGATCAACATGCCGAAGATCGCTTATCTCTCCGAGACACCGGAGGAATTCTACAAGCGCCTCGATCATCTGATGGATATTGCCGCGCGCAGTCTCAAGATCAAGCGCACCGTGATCACCCGCTTGATGGAGGAGGGGCTGTATCCCTACACCAAGCGCTACCTCGGCACCTTTGATAATCACTTCTCTACGCTCGGTCTGATCGGTATGAATGAGGTCGGTCTGAACGCAAAGTGGCTGCGCAAGGATATGACACACAAAGAGACGCAGGATTTTACCATTGAAGTGCTGAACCATATGCGTTCCCGCCTGTCCGACTATCAGGAGCAGTACGGAGATCTGTATAATCTCGAGGCGACGCCCGCAGAGTCCACCACCTACCGTCTTGCCAAGCACGACAAGAAGGACTTCCCCGACATTATCACTGCCGCCAAAGAGGGCGAGACGCCTTATTACACCAACTCCTCTCACCTGCCCGTCGGCTATACCGAGGATATTTTCTCCGCGCTCGATGTGCAGGACGAGCTGCAAACGCTCTATACCTCCGGTACGGTCTTCCACGCCTTCCTCGGCGAAAAGCTGCCTGATTGGAAGGCTGCGGCAAATCTCGTCCGCAAGATCGCGGAGAACTACCGTCTGCCCTACTACACCCTCTCACCCACTTATTCCGTCTGCCGTGAGCACGGCTATCTCACCGGTGAGCAGTACACCTGTCCGATCTGCGGCAAGACGACAGAGGTCTACAGCCGTATCACAGGCTACTACCGCCCCGTGCAGAACTTTAACGACGGTAAGGCGCAGGAATTCAAGGATCGCAAGGTCTACGATATCGCAGACTCAATGAAGAGGCGCTTCAATCAAAGCGCCGAGGTGACCGCGCCCGAAAACGAAACTCCAACAAACGACTGCACGGAAGGAAAGCTTGTCCTCTTCACGACCAGCACCTGCCCGAAGTGCGTCATGGCAAAGAAATTCCTTGCGGATGCAAACTTGGCATACGATACCGTACTTGTGGATGTTGACCCGGAAACGGCAAGGAAATACGGCGTCCGTCAGGCACCGACGCTTCTGATCCTCAACGGTGAGACGGAGCGCGCCCGCGTGGAGAATCCCTCGAATATCCGCGCCTTTGCAGAAGCGCATGCCCAATAAGAGGAACACTGTATGTACGACATCATCATTGTCGGCGCGGGACCGGCAGGGCTGACCGCCGCAATTTATGCCCGCCGCGCTGGGAAATCCGTCCTTGTTCTCGAAAAGGACACCTTCGGCGGGCAAGTCACCTTCTCTCCGAAGCTGGAAAACTATCCGGGCTTTCAGGAAATCAGTGGCAACGAGCTTGCACAGCGGATGCTCGAACAGGCGCTGGGGCTCGGCGCGGAGATCGACATGGATATCGTGATCAACGTGCTTGACGGAAAAACAAAGACCGTCGTCGGCGAGAGCCGAAGCTATGAGGCAAGGAGCGTGATCATCGCCGCAGGCGCGAAGCACCGCAGGCTGCACCTGCCAAATGAGGAGGCGCTGATCGGAAACGGCATTTCCTTCTGCGCGGTCTGCGACGGAGCTTTCTATCAAGGGCAGCATGTGGCGGTCATCGGCGGCGGCAACACGGCGTTACAGGAGATCGCGCTTCTCTCAGAGGTCTGCAAACGCGTAACGGTCGTGCAAAATCTCGCCTTTTTGACCGGTGAGGATCGGATGGTCAAGGCTTTAGAGGCAAAAGACAACATTGACTATATTTTTAATACGGTCGTTACCTCCTATGAGGGCGAGGAGCATCTGACAGCGGTCGAGCTGCGAGATACCGAAACGAACGAAACTTCAAGGCTTGCTGTTGACGGCATTTTCCTTGCTATCGGTACCGCGCCCGAAAATGATGCCTTTGCCTCCGTGACAGACCTGAACGAATGGGGCTATATCCAAGCAGATGAGTCCGGTTTGACCAAAACCGCAGGCATTTTTGTCGCGGGCGACTGCCGCACGAAAGCTTACCGTCAGGTAGCAACGGCAGTTGCAGACGGCGCTTCTGCAGCGCTCAACGCCTGCCGCTATCTTGATCAATAATTTCGAAAAACCGACGCTTCGAAACCTCGAAGCGTCGGTTTTCTAAGTAATAGGGAATTTACTGAACCAGTCGGTTCAACCAAGAAATATAGGAATCAGAGCTGAGCATCATCGGATAATTCAGAACAATACAGTCGTTCACGCCTTGCTCCTTTGCGAAGGAAACAAGATCTAAGCTCGGCTTGCCGTCTCGGTTGAATTCGCGCGGGTCAACCACGATGATCTTGCTGTAATGACTGGTCAGCCACGGGGCAAAGGCATTGCCATAGGACTCTTTGAGAAGCAGGCAAACGGGACCGTCTTCCACATCCGTGCGGATGATTGTGACGGGATGGTCGCCGCCGAGGTAGCAAAGATACTTATTGGAAACACTGTCTCCGACATAGCTGATCACGCCAATGATATATTCCTCATTGAGCGTTGCGTCAGTATAATAGCGCGCCTTTGCCTCGACAAAGGGCTCATAGTATTCCAGCGTATCCGGGTCCTCCCGCAAAATCTGCGCCTGCGGGTAATCCGCGAGGAAGTTATACATTGAGCCGACAAAGTTGGTATACTCACCCGTCTCGAATTTACTCAGCAGCTCGGCTTTGAAGCCGGCTTCTTCGCAGAAAGCAGTATAGGCATAGTAAGCGCCGAGCTGCGTCCAATGGTGATCCGTGCGGAAATAGATATATTCGTCAATATGCGCCGCCAGCTTGGAATAGGCATCGACCGTGTGGACATTGGTGCCCATCTTCTCATAAACATAGTCGATCATATTAACCTGCGACGAGACACCGGAGTGATACTCCTCCGTCGTATAGAATTCAGCGCCGTTCGGCACGGCAATACTGAAGGTTCTGACGGAGCTTCCGAGCGCGTCCGCGATTCCGGTCACCGCTGCGGAATAATCCTCTAAGGAATCATAGTCTGCGTAAGGTACCTCAACAGCGCGATTCCCAATTAAGAGCGCCGCACCGAGATTCTCGATCACCGCGCCGTCCTCCACATAGGAGCTTGGCTGCGTCGGTTCCGTCGAGGAGGACTCCGTCGGCGCATCCGAAGCGGAGGAAGGGTCGCTGCTCTCGTCCGGAACGTCCGGCTTTATCGGCTGCGGGTTATCTAACGAAGCGCCGTGATCCGCCGCATTGCCGTTGGCGTTGATAATCAAAGAGACATCGTTTTCGCCCGAAAGACCGCTGAATTTATAAAAGCCGTTCAGTCGCGTGTTCATGTTTTTCAGGCTCTCGGATTGCGGAAAAGCTTCTGCGTAATAGGTACGCTGCGCGTTGGCATAGCTGCCGTTCAGCAGACCGGAGAAGGTCAGCTTCGGCTTTTGCGCCGTGTCATTCGAGGAAAAGAGCGAAACAACGCCAACCGTAAGCAGGAGGACAACAAACAATGCAGAGAGTACAGTATATATTTTTTTCAACGTTCCACCTCTCAATCAGAAGGACGCATAGAGCGAGGGCTTGCTGCTCGCGCCGACCAGCGACGCGGTGCAGAGGTACAGCAGAAGCGCGGCAAACAGGAACAGGCTGACCGCGTGCAGTGTTTGCAAAAGGGAAAACCGATTTTGCTTTTTCTGCCGCACCAGCAGGATTGACCAAATCGCGGCAAACCATCTTGGCAGCACAGACGATCCAAGCAGGCACAGCAGAATCAACGGAACGGAATTTTTAAGAATTACCGTAACCGATCCGCTCCAAAACGCGCCCTTACCAAACATCATGGCAAAGGTATTTCCCAGCTCTGCAATATTTTCATGGGCAAACAGCACCCAGCCGATCAGCACAAAGAACATCGTCAAAAGATTGCGCACCGCAAAGGGCAGCCGTTCCAACTTCGGCATGATCTGCTTCTCGATGGCAAGCAGCACGAAGAAATAAAGTCCCCACAGGATAAAGTTCAGGCTCGTCCCGTGCCACAGACCGGTCAGCGCCCAGACAACCAAAAGGTTCAGAATCTGACGCGCTCTCCCCTTTCGGTTGCCGCCGAGGGGAATATAGACATAGTCGCGGAAAAAGCTGCCGAGCGTAATATGCCAGCGGCGCCAAAACTCCGTAATGGAGCTTGATGCATAAGGGACATCAAAGTTTTCGGCATAACGGAAGCCAAAGACTCTTCCTAGGCCGATCGCCATATCCGTACAGCCGGAGAATTCAAAATAGATGTAGAACATAAACATCAGCGCGCCGAGCCATGCCGCGCCTCCGAACGCCTGATTGGTAAGCTGATCGTAAACGCCGTAGGCATAATCCGCAATCAGCACTTTTTTGGCAAGACCGACAACAAAACGAATCAGTCCTTCAAAAATCGCCTTTGGATTTGTTCTGCGGCGTTCCAACTGTTTTTCCACCTGTTCATAACGCACAATTGGACCCATGACCATCTTCGGGAACATGGAAACATACAGCAGCAGCTTGGAAAAAGACTGCGCCGGACGCGTTTTCCCGCGGTAGACATCGACCTGATAGGATACAAGCTGGAAGGTATAGAACGAAATACCGATGGGCAGGGCAACACTTGTAAACTGTCCCAAAAGCTTAAAGAGCAGCAAAACCGCAAGGTTTCCGCCGACCGCAACGGCAAGCATCGCGCGATTGCCGTCCTGTACACGGTAAGCCAGCGCATAATTTGCATAGGCGGTCAAAAGAAGCAGCGGGAGATAATACGGCTGTCCCATTGCATAAAAGATCAAGCTTGCGGTGATTAAAACATAATTCTTACCGCGCATCTGCGGCACCAAAAAATAAACCGCAAGCGTCAGCGGCAGGAAAATATAAAGAAAAAAGAGATTTGAAAACTCCATAGCGTCACCTCTTCTCAGGAATCCATCTAAACTCTATCAGAAAAAACGACGGATTTCAACAACTATTTTACATAATACCGAAATTATTTTTTCTTATCCGCAGAGAGACTGCATTTTGTTCCGGAAACGACCTCATTTTGCAATAGCAAAAGCGCAGAGAGATTCGGTACCGCCATCAAAGCATTCAGAATGTCCGCCAGCTCCCATGCTGCGCCAACCGTAAAAAAAGGTCCGGCAGCAATTGCCAGCAGATAAGCGACACGGTAAAGCATCCGGATTTTTTTGCGATCTCCTACCAAATACCGCAGGCATTGCTCCGCATAGAAATTCCAACCGATGATTGTGGCAAAGGCGAAAAATATCAGACAGACCATTAAGACAAAGGAGGATAGGCTCTCCTTCCACGGAAGTCCGACGCGCCATGCGTAGTCCGTAAGCTCCACGCCGGAAAGCGGGGCTTGCCATGCTCCCGTTACAACGAGGCACAAGCCCGTAATCGTACAGATCACGATGGTGTCGATAAACGTTCCCGTCATGGAGATCAGTCCCTGCCGAACGGGGTCGCGCTCATTGGATGCCGCCGCCGCGATAGGCGACGAGCCAAGCCCTGCCTCATTGGTGAATACACCGCGCCCAATGCCCATGCGCAGAACATTTTTCAGAGTGATTCCAGCCGCCGCACCCAAAACCGCGCGCGGTGCCACTGCGCTTTTCACGATGAAAGCAACAGCAGCGGGAATTCGGTCGGCATAACGTACAAGCAGGATTAGAGAGAAGAGCAGATACGCCGCTGACATCAGCGGAACCAGTGTTTCGCAGACACTTGCGATCCGCTTTGCGCCGCCGAGCAGGACAAGTGCAGCCGCAACGGTCACAATTGCACCACTGATTACCGTCGCCCATGAGATTTCCCTCCCACCGAGAGTAAACGCGGTTCTCGTGTCAAAAAATGCATCAACTGCTGTTGTGATGCTGTTGACCTGCGTCACCGTTCCGACGCCCATAATACCGACCGCCGCACCGATTCCCGCAAATGCCACGGCAAGCCAGCGCCAGCGCCTGCCTAAGCCCTGTTCGATATAACAAAACGGCCCGCCGAACCAGCCGCTCTTCGTTTTCCTGCGGTATTTGACGGCAAGGAAGCCCTCCGCGTATTGCGTCGCCATGCCGAAAAATGCCGCAATCACCATCCAAAACAGCGCGCCCGGCCCACCCGCGCAGAGCGCCGTCGCTACACCGACAATATTCCCCGTGCCGATGGTTGCGGCAAGCGCCGTGCAGAGCGCCGCATAGGGGGTGATTCCCTCCCCCTCCTGCTTCGAAAAAATCGCCTTGAGCGCCGTCTTCAGTTTTCGAAATTGCAGAAAGCGCAGCCGCACTGTAAAAAGCACGCCCACACCGACAAAAAGTGCCATCATCGGCCAGCCCCAAACCAAAGCGCCCGCACGCGCCAATCCTTCCTCCATGGTCTTCCCTCCGCAGCATAGTCTCTTTGATTCTATGCGCAGACAGGCATCCTTCATGTCCGTATTTCTCTAACAGATGCATTCTTTAGAGATAATACTTGACAGAATCTGTGAATAGCGATAAGCTAAAGATGATCTGAATATATCCACTGAGTGCCGCCGCTGATTTATTCAGAGGTTACCTAATATTAGAATTAAGAATACTCTCTGTACCCATCAGCCCTAATGTATTCATTACTGTATAGCGGCGTTTCTGTATCATCGAATACAGTGTAACGATTTTTGTGTTGTGCATTTTCAACCGAAAATGTTATGTTCGCTAATCTGTGTAGAAACTATTCTTTATTTCTCATCCCATTTTTTACATATAAGTAAAAAAATGCATCATCAAAAAGTAAACCATCTGTCGATCATTCCCGTCGTTCTAATAGAAATTGAATTTTAAACAATTTAAACATGTCTGATATGTGATTTAGAGAGGGGAGAGAGCAATGCAGGATTTGTTATTAAGTATAGCGCGATGTGGTGAATTCGAAGCAGCAAAGGCTGATTGTAACCATCCTTGTCATAAAATTGTTTCTATTCAAGCGCAAAAGGACTATCAATTACCCGAGCCGTGGAATGGTAATATTGAGTCAGCGCAAATATTGTATATTTCTTCTAATCCATCCTATAACCCTGAGGAAATTTTTCCTAATAACTCATGGAGCAATGAAGTTATCGAACAATTCTTTAGGAATCGTTTTCAAAACTCTTATTACACGAAAACCCCTTACTGGACATGTATAAAAAAATACACTTCGTGGATTATTGGCATTCCAG
>CAMAEX010000082.1:0-7648 GCA_945832065.1 uncultured Clostridia bacterium
CTTGGAACGCTTTCGCCTTTTTCTCAGTCTCACATCATTGACAAATGAACATTTCGCAAGATTTTATGCGAGTTCGGCAATTGTTACGCCGTCCTCACCTTCCCCGTAGACGCCCAAACGGTATCTTTTTACGGCGCGATTGCGTTTTAATTCCTCTTGCACAGCCTTTCGCAGCACACCGGTTCCTTTTCCGTGGATAATACGAACCTGCGCCAAGTTTGCCAGCATCGCACCATCCAAGAAATTGGCGAGAGTCGCAACCGCTTCATCCGCGCTCATGCCGCGCAGGTCAAGCTCCGTCGCGGCTGTGACATTGCGGAATTCCCGTTGACTCCGCTCAATGATCTTTTTCACCTGCTGCTGCGTTTCTTCAATGAGATAGACCTCATTTGGCTGCGCAGTCACCTTCATGATGCCTGCCTGAAGCTGATAGCTGCCGTCCTTATTGATTGCAAGGACGCTTGCCTTCGTGCCGAAGCGCAGAAGCTCTACCATGTCGCCAACCCTGATCTCACGTGTCGGTGCGGGACGCTCCGGCGCTTTTTGCTTGTCGGAGAACACTTCCTCCGCCTCGTTCAGCTTGCGGCGCAGCTCCGCCTGTCTGGCGTTGCTGCCCTGCACATCGGCAGAATCCTTCATCTGCTTGCGAAGCTGCTTTAATTCCTCGGCAACCTCGTTCGCCGCGCGGCGGGCATTGTCGATAATCGCCTGCGCCTCGGCGCGGGCGCTGCGCATTGCTTTCTCGCGCTCGCGCTTGATCTCGGCATAATACTCCTCAGACCTTGCACGCATCTGCTCCGTCTCCAAGCGTAGGCGTTCCGCTTCCCGCTTGGCGTTTTCCATCTGCTGGCGCTGCTGTTCCAACTGATTCAGAACATCCTCAAAGTTGCGGTCGTTCTCATTGATGTAGCTCTTTGCCTGCTCAATGATCAGCTCAGCCAAGCCGAGACGCTTGGAAATCGCAAAGGCGTTCGATTTTCCGGGAATGCCGATGAGCAAGCGATAGGTCGGGCGCAGGGTCTCAACATCGAATTCGCAGGAGGCATTCATGACGCCGTCCGTGCGCATGGCGTAGAGCTTCAGCTCGGCATAGTGGGTGGTTGCTGCGACGCGGCTGCCGCATTTTCTGCAAAACTCGATCAGCGCCGTTGCCAGCGCGGCGCCCTCGGCTGGATCGGTGCCGGCGCCCAGCTCGTCAAAGAGCACCAGCGTCTCGTCGTCGCATTCTTCCACGATCTGCACGATGTTTTTCATATGGGACGAGAAGGTGGAAAGAGACTGCTCAATGGATTGCTCGTCGCCGATATCCGCCAGCACCCGCGGGAACACAGATATCGCGCTGCCATGGTCAGCGGGGATATGCAAGCCGCACTCCGCCATCAGGGTAAGCAGACCGATGGTTTTCAGCGTTACGGTCTTTCCGCCCGTGTTCGGTCCCGTGATAATCAGCGTGTCAAAATCCGCGCCAAGGCGCACCGTAATGGGAACAACGGTTTTACGGTCGATCAGCGGATGACGCGCACGGTTTAACTCGATGGTGGCGTTGGTGCGGATCTCCGGCTCCATCCCGTCCATGCGCAGAGAGAGTCGGGCTTTGGCAAAAATGACATCCAGCGTCACAAGCATTTCATAACTCGAAGTGATACTTTCGCGGAAGGACGCCGCCTCCGCCGACAGCTCGGCAAGAATGCGTTCGATCTCCTTACGCTCCTGGATCAAAAGCTCCCGCAGCGCGTTATTCGCGTTGACCGCCGACATCGGCTCAATGAAAAAGGTGCCGCCCGAGGAGGAAACATCGTGTACCAGTCCGGGAATCTCACCCTTATACTCACTCTTGACGGGCACAACATAGCGATCGCCGCGCAGGGTGATGATCGGGTCGCGCAGGTATTTTGCATAGGTCGGCGAGGTGATGATCTTTTGCAGCGACTCCTTCACCTTCGCGCTCTGGATGCGCATATGGCGGCGGATATCGGCAAGCTCACTGCTCGCCGCGTCCGCGATCTCTTCCTCGGAGAGAATGGAATTTGTAATTTTTTCCTCTAAATAGCGGTTGGGAGAAAGCTCCTGAAAATACACATCCAAATTGGATTGCATATAATCGCCGTTATAGTACGCCTTTGCGTTGCGGATACAGCGCAGAACGCCCGCAATGCGCAGAAGCTCCACCGGCGTCAGGCAGCCGCCGCGATCTGCGCGCTCCAAGGAGGATGCGATCTCCTTTAATTCGTGGAAAGAGGGGGAACCCTTGAGTGAGATCAGCTTGCAGGCAGCGCTGGTCTGCTGCTGTAACAGTAGGATCTCCTCTGCATCCGTCAGCGGTGTCAGCTTACGGCAGCGCTCCTTCGCCTCCTCACTGTGGGCGCATTCGGCAAGCTTATCTAAAACCGTGTTCAGTTCCAGCTTGTTCAGTGATTTTTCGTATAGTTCGGTCATTTTTGATGTCCTCATAAAAACAGTGATTTGTATAGATCAAGGGTGAAGAAGCCGCGTTCCAAGCGCATCGTCAAATAGCTCTCGGTCAGACCGTTTAATCCCTGCAGGGCGCCGTCTGACAGGGTAAAGGCAAACAGGCGCTTCGGGTCGGCGGAAGCAATATAGCGCATTGCCGCCAAGCTTCCTTCAGAAACCGGCATGCGAATGCCGTCTGTTGCGTCGTTTCTGCATTCCGCGCATTGGAGGATTCCCTGCGTCACATTAAAGCGATTCGGATTTGGATTGCCGCAGACGGCGCAGCCGCGCAAATCCGGCAGGAAGCCTGCAATGCAGGCAAGGCGCAGCTCAAAGACCGCCTTCACAAGCTTTTGCGACTTTTTCAGCTTCGCAAGCGCGTAAAGGGCGTTCAATAGGAGGGAGAGCAGCTCCGGTGCAGCGTCCTCCTCCTGTGCTACCGCGTCCGTCACCTGCGCAAAATAGGAAGCAAGGTATAAAAGCTCAATGTCCTCGCGCAGCTCCGGAAACATCTCCTTCGCCGCAGCCTCCGTGATCATATATTTCCCCTGCTTCTCCGAAACGGTAAACTCAGAATAGGTCAGAAGCTGGCACGCCGCCTTGCTGCGGCTCCTTCCGGACTTGACGCCGCGCGCACGAAGGGTAAGCTTTCCGTGTTCCCGCGTCAAAACGGTCAGAAGCTTGTCTGAGTCTTTATATTCGGTTTCGCGCAGGACAATGCCCTCGGTCTTTTCGTACATGACAGCTCCTATGTAGGCGGACGCGCCTTATGTCGTCCGCTTCTTTTCCCGCAGGTATAAAAGATATGCTTCCGGCGCGCCGGTTTCCAAAAACAAATTCCAGAAAAATGCCGAATCCATCGTATTCCTCCCGCGTTCATTCTGCCGTTAGCATTTGCGGTACGGTCGCGGAAGATACGATGAAAATAATGCTATGATTCGTAGCCGAAGTTGCGGATCAGAAAGTCGCTGTCGCGCCAATTCTCCTTGACCTTGACCCAAGTCTGCAAAAAGATCTTTGTCCCCATGAAGCGCTCGCAATCCTCGCGGGCGGCGGTGGAGATTTTTTTCAGCATCGCGCCATTTTTGCCGATGATAATCCCCTTATGACTCGCCTTTTCACAGTAGATTGTCGCATCGACATCGATCACGCCGTTGTCCCGTTCGGAGAATTTGGTGATCTCCACCGCCGTACCGTGCGGGATCTCGCGCTCTAAGTTCCACAGCAGCTTTTCCCGTATGATCTCCGCGATCACCTGCCGCTCCGGCTGGTCAGAGGTCATATCCTCCGGGAAGAAAAACGGACTTTCCTCGGCATACTTTGCGCACTCATCCAGCAGCGCCTTTACACCATCGTTATATTTCGCGGAAATCGGCATCACTGCAGCAAAATCAAACTGCGCAGAATAGGCGGCAATCACTGCCAATAGCTGCTCCTTGTCCGGCACGGTGTCGATCTTGTTGATCACCAGAATGGCAGGCGCGCCGCTTGCCTTGATCTGTGCAATCAGACTTTCCTCCTGCGGACCGATGTTGGCGATCGGTTCGACGATCAGCAGCACGAGATCCACATCCGCAACGGATTCCTTTACCACCCCGACCATATAGTCGCCGAGCTTCGTGCGCGGACGGTGAAAGCCGGGAGTGTCGATAAAGACGAGCTGGGTGTCCCCTCTCGTCAGTACGCCGCAGATGCGGTTGCGCGTGGTCTGGGGCTTATTTGAAACAATCGCAATCTTTTCTCCGACCAAGTGGTTGATCAGGGTGGATTTTCCCACATTCGGTCTGCCCGCGATGGTAATCATAACGGATTTTGTACTCATTTTTTCTCTCCCAAGTAAAATTCAAAAATCATCTGATCCTCTGCCTTGTCCGCGTGTCCGTCCATAAACAGCGTCGGAACGCCGCCCATCTTGCGGTAAAAGCCCTGTGCGGGCAGGTTATGACAGTTGCATTGGCAGAAGAATTTATCCAGTCCGCGCGCCTCACAGACCGTGCGCATATGGTCAAAGACGCGCCTGCCCAGCCCTTTCCCGCGATACTCCTCAAGGAAGTACAGCGCATTCAGGCAAAGCTCGAAGTCCCGATATACGCCGGCATGAGGCGGCCCGTAATAAAAGTAGCCGACGCAGTTCTCGCCGTCCGTCACAAGGTAAAAATCCTGCTTTGGATCCTCTATCCACTTGCGGTCGCGCGCGGTATAGTAGGCGAGATCATACCGGTCAATCTTCTCGTCGGAATAAATGCCGCGATAGGTCGTTGCCCACACCTTCGGTCTTGTCGCCGCCAAAAGCGGCGCATCGTCAGGCGTTGCTTTTCGAAATACGATCATCGCTGCAGCCCCAGTTCCGCCGCGATCAGCTCCTCGCGCGTGCGCATCTGTCGCTTCATCTCACCCTCATCCAAGTGGTCATAACCAAGCAGATGCAAAATCGAATGGATCGTCAGATAGCCGACCTCGCGTTTTAAGGTATTGCCGAAGCGCTTTGCCTGATCTCTCGCACGCTCCAAAGAGATCGCCATGTCTCCCAAAGGAAGCAGCCCCGTCTGCGGGTCGATCAGCTCGCCGACATCCTTCGGAAATTCCCCCGGGGTAAAGGAAAACATCGGGAAGGACAGCACATCCGTCGCGCTGTCGATTTCTCTTGTCGTGCGGTTAATAGCGCGGATGCCCTCGTCGTCCGTCACAAGGACATTGATCTCACAGGGAACCTCGACACCCTCCGCCGCAAGCGCCGCCGTGATGCAGCGGTGCAGATGGATGGTCAGTGCAGGGTTTTTATCCCTCTTCTCGGAATAACGGACATAAATCTGATGCTTCATCGTTCCTGCTTCCTTCTGTAAACCTTTTTCTGCGCGGGCAGCTCTTTCTTTTCGCCTGTCTCATAGGCGGCGATAATACGCTGCACAAGGGCGTGGCGCACGACATCGCTTGCCGTCAGACGGCAAATGGCGATATCCGGAATGTTTTCCAAAATCCGCACCGCGTCCTTTAAGCCGCTCGTCTTGTCGCTTGGCAGGTCGATCTGCGTAATGTCGCCCGTGATGACGATCTTCGAACCGAAGCCGAGACGGGTCAGGAACATTTTCATCTGCTCACGCGTCGTGTTCTGCGCCTCATCGAGAATAATAAAGCTGTCGTCGAGCGTTCTGCCGCGCATATAGGCAAGGGGCGCAACCTCGATATTGCCGCGCTCCAAATACTTCTGATAGGTCTCCGCGCCGAGCATATCATACAGCGCGTCATACAGCGGGCGCAGATAGGGATCGACCTTATTTTGCAGGTCGCCGGGCAGGAAGCCGAGCCGTTCTCCCGCCTCCACAGCAGGACGGGTCAGAATAATGCGGTTGACCGTCTTTGCGCGGAATGCCGCGACCGCCGCCGCAACTGCAAGATAGGTCTTGCCCGTACCGGCAGGACCAACACCGATGGTGATGGTATTTTTCCCGATCGCCTTCATATACCGCTGCTGTCCGAGGGTCTTTGCCTTAATGGGCTTTCCTTTTGCCGTGATGCAGACAACATCCTTTGCCATTTCGCCGATTTTGTCGTCATTGCCCGAGGAGACAAGGTCGATCAAATAGCGTACCTTCTGCTCATCGATCGCCTCTCCCTTTGCCGCCAGTGTCAGTAAACCCTCAATGGCGCGCGCGGCACGGTCGGCAGCCTCCTCCTCTCCGCTGACCTTCAGCTCCGTCCCTCGATTGGTGATCTTAACGCCGTAGGTCTGCTCGATGCGTTTGATGTTTTCGTCAAACGAGCCGAACACATTGATGATCTGCTCGATTCGTTCGGCATTGATGATTCGTTCACTCATTACTTTCTCCTTTGTATGGCTCCTCGATGGGGACGAGGCGCGCAATCATTTCGTTGCAGGTGCTTTTTACTTGCAAAACATACAGCCCGCCGCTTTCCAAAAAGCTTTCCTCCGTCTGCTCTATCGTTCCGGCAACCATAGCAGCGCGCGTTTGACGCTGCCACCCCTCCGAAAGTGCGTTGTGTGCGGCATCCGCATCAATCGTGACTTCCTTTTCCTCATATTCCCGATAGGTCACCGTCTCGACGGTTACGGGAAAAGTATAACCTGCAAGTGTAATTTTCTTTATGTCTATCATTTTATCACAACTGCCTATGTAAATTCCACTGTTTCCGCATAAATTTATTCTTTTTCTTCCGACGATCAGCGAAATTTGCGTCCATTCTTTGCCCGTATAGCTTTTTTCGGTACGCTGCGCGGGCATAACGACCGTTCCGTTGTGCCAAGTCTGCGCATAGATCTCCGCATCCGCGCAGACGGCACGCAGATAAAGGCCGTAATCCTCATAGCCGGAGACGAGGATCTGCCCCTCCTTAACTGCGTCGCCCCGCTTACATAGGCGCATCCCTTCCAAAACACGGTAATCTGTAATGACACCGTCACGCAGGGCGACAATCGACCCTGCTGCATAGGGCGGCTTTTCGGAGGAGGCAACGCTGCGTTCCGTTACGAGGATAGTCAGCTTTCCACCCGTCCGATTGACGGCAAGCCACGATAGCTCCGGTACGCGGTTGAGCATCTGCGCTCTTGTCATCCGGGAATCCACCGAGGGTGCCCATGTGCCGAAATGGATTCCAAGCTCCTCCAGCTGGCGCAGAACGGTTTCCTCATGTACCGTCTCCGCCCCTTCGACGCTGATTACCCAAACAAAGGACTGTAAAAAAAAGGTCAGACCTATCACAGCCGCCGCACCGAACGCCACAATTGGACGTGCGCGAAGGGGTCTGAGCGTTTGCAGAAATCCGCGTTCGCGCAGGATCTCCACGGTACAAAAGCTGCGCACGGCAAGCGCTTCCAGCCTATTTTTCTCTTTCGACAGCATGGAAAGCTCTATCCGCAGCTCGTCCTTGCGGCACAAATCCCAAAAGACGATTCCTTCCTCCGCGAACAGATTGAAACACCGTTCCACATATGCGCCGGAAATGCAAACACGGATCTCTCCGCGCAAAAAACGAATGACAGGGTTCATAGACTTCACTCCAATTCCACCGCGCGGATCGTTCCGCAAATTTCCAACGTGTTTTTACTCATGCTGACAATGGAAAGCCCAAAGCCGACAACACGAATATTTCCGTGCTTCACGGCTACCTGAACAAGCGTATCCTCATATTGCGTAACGCCGTGATGGTTCTCAATACAGAGCCGCCTTTTGCCCCGAAG
>CAMAEX010000083.1:0-7596 GCA_945832065.1 uncultured Clostridia bacterium
GGGGGTATGCCGCATCCGTAACGCTCGTTCCTCGCGAACGGCTGCGCTACCACGGCGCAGGCGCCTCGCAATGACATAGAGGGTAGCCTCCTTGTCATTGCGAAACCAGTGCGCACACTGGTTGTGGCAATCTCGTGCAGGCACTTCGGTTGATAGGAAGAGATTACCATATCGCTGCGTTCCTCACAGAATCGGTCTGCCTTCACAGGCAGACAAGTCGTCGCCCATACGCGATCCGGGAGCGCGGAGAATATCATGGAAGGATGTGAGCTTCTATGTCTGATGTAATTGCTGCCGTTGCTACGGGGAAGGTGCCCTGTGCCATCGGGATTATAAGACTGTCCGGCGCGGGCTGCGCGGAGGTTGCCGATCGGGTCTTTCGGCTCGATCGCGGCACGCCTTTAGCGGAGGCACCAAACCGAAAGCTGCTGCTCGGAACGCTGCATGACCGGCAGGGCCGCGTGATCGACCAGGCACTGGCGGTCTATTGCCGCGCGCCACACAGCTATACCGGTGAGGACACCGTGGAGCTGCAATGCCACGGCTCTCCCGCCATGCTTGCCGCAGGCTTGGAGGCGCTGTTTGCCGCCGGCGCAAGACAGGCAAAGCCGGGCGAATTCACCAAACGCGCCTTTATGAACGGTCAGCTCGATCTGACACAGGCGGAGGCGGTGATCGACCTCATTGACGCCGAGACCGCCGATGCCGCAGCCAATGCAGCGGGACAGCTCGGCGGTGCGCTTCGGCGGGAGATCGAGCCGATCTATGACAGCTTAACGGATCTTTGCAGCCACTTTCACGCCGTTTTGGACTATCCCGACGAGGATATCGAGGACTTAGGCGCGGAGGAGCTTGCAAATACGCTGCAAAACGCCGCTGCGCGCCTGAACAGGATGCTGGCAAGCTTCGAGCACGGCACGCATTTGAAGCACGGCGTCAAGGCGGTGCTGTTAGGACGCCCGAACGCGGGAAAATCCTCACTGCTCAATGCGCTGGCGGGCTATGAGCGGGTGATCGTCACGGACATTGCCGGCACGACCCGCGACACCGTGGAGGAACCCGTCCGTCTCGGCAGGGTGCTTTTGCGCCTGACGGACACGGCGGGCATCCGTGAGGCGGGGGACAGGATCGAAGCTCTCGGCGTGGCGCGTTCGGAGCAGTCTGCCAAAGAGGCGGAGCTTGCGATCTTCGTCTGCGACGCTTCGGAGCCGCTGACGGACGAGGACTGCCGCGCGATGCAGATCGCACTGCAAGCGCCCCGCGCCGTCGCCGTGCTGAACAAGTCCGACCGCCCGCAGCGGGTGCGTGCCGAAGAGCTGCCCTTTGAAAGCGTGCTCTCTCTCTCTGCGCAGACGGGCGAAAACCTTGACGCGCTGACGAAACAGATCGAGGAATGGTTTGCGGGCGACAACCGCTGCGACGGCTCGGTTTTGACCAACGCGCGGCAGTTCGGGGCGATCAAGCGTGCCTATGACGCGATCTCCCGGGCGGAAAGCGCCCTTCTGCGCGGCATCACTCCGGACGCCGTTCTGACCGACGCGGAGGATGCCATGCAGGCGCTGGGCGAGGTCACGGGCAGGACCGTCCGCGAGGATATTACCAACCGCATTTTTGAGCGCTTCTGTGTCGGAAAGTGAGGAGACCATGCGCACGATGACCAATTTACCGCAGGGCTACGCACAAAAAGATTATGTAAACCTATCCGCCCGCACGGCGAACAGTATTTCGTTTTTGCTCTGCGTGGGTTTGCTGGCGCTGGGCTGGCAATGGAGGGGCTTTGATGCGCTGAGTGCCTTACAGCGGGCGGGCATTGTTTATTACGCGCTGTTTGCGCTGGCGCTCGTTGTGGCAGTTTTGGCGTTTTCATGGCTGCACCAGCTCACGCACGCCCTGCTGCTGCGGCTGTGCACGGGTGTTTCGCCGCTTTACGCGCGCAAGGGGGTGCGCCTGTTTGTGGGCACCTCCGCCTATCTGTGCCGTAGAGATACAATGCTTGTTCTGCTGCTTCCGGCGCTTGTCTGGACAGCGGTTGGGGCAGCGGTCTGCGCACTGACGGACGGACTGTGGTTTTGGCTTGCCATGACTTCGCTGCTTGCCAACCTCGGCAGCGGGGCGGAGGATGTGTATTACGCGGTTTGCACGCTGCGTGCGCCGAAGAATGCGCTGATCCAATATCGCGGCTTTGCCGTCGGAGTTTATACGGAGGAATGATGGAGCAGACACTTAGGAGCGAATGCGCCCGTTTGGGCATTGCGCTGACGGATGCACAGGTCGCGCAGCTTTGCCGCTTCGGACAGGCGCTGATCGAAAAAAACAAGGTGATGAATCTGACCGCCATCACAGAGCCGCAGGCGGTGGCGAAGCTGCATTTTGCCGACTGCCTCGCGCTGTTACAGGCGGCGGACTTTCGTGGGAAATCGGTCATTGATGTCGGCTGCGGCGCAGGCTTTCCGGGTGTGCCGCTCAAATTGGGAGAGCCTACAATTGACCTGACCTTGCTGGACAGTCTGCAAAAGCGCGTCGCCTGGCTGCACGAGACGCTGGAAAGTATGGGCGTGCAGGCGCAGTGCATCGCCGCACGGGCGGAGGAGTATGCCGCAAGAGAGCAATTTGATTTTGCCGTCTCGCGGGCGGTGGCGCGGCTGAATGTGCTTGCGGAGTTGTGCCTGCCCTTTGTGAAGGTGGGCGGCTGCTTCCTTGCGATGAAGGCTGCGGCAGCCGAGGAGGAGCTTTCCGAGGCGAAACGCGCCGTGAAGCTGCTGGGCGGGGAGTGGGAGCGGACGGAGGAATACGAGATCGACGGTGCCTGCCGCCGCGTGCTGATCTTCCGCAAGACCCGCCCGACCCCAAAGCAGTACCCGCGCCGTTTCGCAAAGATCAAACAGCAGCCGCTGTAACCTCCGAAACCCTTGTAGGGCGGGGACATGTCCCCGCCGGTGCAGGAACTACCGGGTGTGTACGAATCCGGTGATTTGTACTGTCTGCCGCTTCGCGGTCGGCGGGGACATGTCCCCGCCCTACAGGCGAAAAACGAAAGATTTAGGCAAAAAACAAAGGAAATGAACATGATGCGATATTCCGCAGGAACTTATGATATTGCCGTGATCGGCGCGGGGCACGCGGGCATTGAGGCGGGGCTTGCCGCTGCCCGGCTCGGGCTGAAAACGGTGGTTTTTACCATCAATTTGGATGCCGTGGGCAATATGCCCTGCAATCCCGCCATCGGCGGCACGGGCAAGGGACATCTCGTCCGCGAGCTGGACGCCTTGGGCGGGGAGATGGCGCGTGCCGCCGACGCCTGCTGCATCCAGTATCGGATGCTCAACCGAGGCAAGGGTCCCGCCGTCCACTCTCTGCGCGCCCAGGCGGATCGACGCCGCTATCAGGAGCATATGAAGCTGGTTTTGGAGCGGGAGGAAAACCTCTATCTCAAGCAGGCGACCGTGACGGAGATCTTGACCGAAAAGGGCGCGGTCACGGGCGTGGTGACGCAGCTCGGCGCGGTGTATACGGTGCGCGCCTGCGTGATCGCGGCGGGAACCTATTTGGACGGACGCTGCATCACGGGGGATTGCGCCATCACCTCGGGACCGGACGGTATGCGCGCAGCTACCGAGCTGACAGACAGCCTGCGCGCCCTCGGCTTGCCGCTGCGGCGCTTCAAGACCGGCACGCCGCCGCGCATCAACGCAAGAAGCGTCGATTTTTCCAAAATGGAGGTGCAGCCGGGGGACGAAAGGGTGGAGCCTTTCTCCTTCGCCACAAAAACGCCGCCGGAAAACCGCGCGGTGTGCTACCTGACCTATACCAACGAGCGCACCCATGAGATCATCCGCGAAAACCTGAGCCGCAGTCCGCTCTATGACGGCTCGATCACGGGCGTGGGGCCGCGCTACTGCCCGAGTATTGAGACGAAGGTCGTCCGCTTTGCCGATAAGCAGCGCCACCAGCTCTTTTTGGAGCCTTGCGGACTGCATACGGACGAGATGTATTTGCAGGGCTTCTCCTCCAGCCTGCCCGAGGATGTGCAGCTGCAAATGCTGCATACCGTCGCGGGCTTGGAGCACGCGGAAATGCTGCGCCCTGCCTATGCCATTGAATATGACTGCATCGACCCGACGGCGCTGGACGCCACCCTCGAATGCAAGCGCATTGCCGGACTTTACGGCGCGGGGCAGTTCAACGGCTCCTCCGGCTATGAGGAGGCGGCGGTGCAGGGCTTTGTCGCCGGTGTGAATGCCGCGCTGAAGCTGCTGGGCAGAGAACCGCTTGTTCTGAAGCGTTCCGACGGCTATATCGGCACCCTGATCGACGATCTTGTGACGAAGGGAACCGAGGAGCCTTACCGCATTATGACCTCCCGCAGTGAGTACCGCCTGCTGCATCGGCAGGACAACGCGGACGAGCGCCTCTGCGCCATCGGCAACCGCATCGGGCTTGTCTCGGACGAGCGCCTTGCCCATGTGCGGGAGAAGTACGAGGCGGTGGCACGGGAAATGCGCCGCTTGGACGCGACGGGTACCCCTGCGACGGCGGAGCTGAACGCGTTTTTGACCGCCCACGGCTCGTCCCCGATTGTCAGTGCGGCGCGTATGAGCGACCTTTTGCGCCGTCCGGAGCTAAGCTATGACATGCTCGCGCCCTTTGACCGCACGCGCCCCGACTTGCCTCCCGAGGTCACGCAGCAAGTGGAAATCCGTGTGAAGTATGAGGGCTATCTGCGCAGGCAGGAGAAGCAGATCGAGGAATTTGCCCGTGTGGAGGAGAAGCTGCTGCCGCCCGATATGGATTATCATGCCATAGAAGGGCTGCGCTTGGAGGCGCGGCAGAAGCTCTCGGAGATCCGTCCGCGCTCCGTGGGGCAGGCGAGCCGTATTTCCGGTGTCAGCCCCGCCGATATTGCCGTCCTCCTGATCCGATTGGAGCAGGACAACGCAAAGCCGCAAGCGCGCGATTGACAAATCTGCGGCAATCCCTTATAATCTATATTGTATGCGTTATATTGGGCGCATATGACTTTGTATTTTCATTACCGCGAAAGGCGTGATATTTCATGACAGAGACGACACAGCCGAAGAAACGAATGCTTTCCGGCATCAAGCCCTCGGGCGATCTGACCCTCGGCTCCTATCTGGGCGCGATCCGCAACTGGAAAGACCGTGCGGATGAGTTCGACTGCTTCTATTTTATGGCTGACCTGCACTCCATCACCGTGCGGCAGAATCCCGCCGATCTGCGCCGCCGCTCCTTGGAGCAGTTGGCGCAGTACATCGCCTGCGGACTCGATCCGGAGAAGAATGTCCTCTTCTTCCAGAGCCATGTGCACCAGCACGCGGAGCTGGGCTGGGTGCTCAACTGCTACACCATGTTCGGCGAGCTGTCCCGCATGACCCAGTTCAAGGACAAGAGCGCGAAGAACGCCGAGAACATCAACGGCGGTCTGTTTACCTATCCCGCGCTGATGGCGGCGGACATTCTGCTGTATCAGGCGGATCTCGTCCCCGTGGGCGAGGATCAGAAGCAGCATGTTGAGCTGACGCGGGATATCGTCAAGCGCTTCAACGGCATTTACGGCGATGTGTTCAAAATGCCGGAGCCGTACATTCCGAAGGTCGGCGCGCGCATCATGAGCCTTGCCAATCCCGAGGCGAAGATGTCGAAGTCCGAAAACGACGACCCCGGGCGTGTGTGCCTGATGGACAAACCGGAGGATATCATGCGCCTGTTCAAGCGCGCGATCACCGACTGCGACAATTGTGTGCGCTATGATCCGGAACAGAAGAAGGGCATTTCCAACCTGATGACCATCTATTCCGCCGCGACCGGCAAGACCTATGCCGAGATCGAGGCGGAGTTTGCGGGCAAGGGCTACGGCGATTTCAAAAAGACGGTGGGTGAGGCGGTCGTCGAGCTGCTGCGCCCCATCCGCGAGGAGGCAACGCGCCTGCTGGCGGACAAGGCATATTTGCAGTCCGTCTGCGAAAGCGGCGCACAAAAGGCGTCTTATGTCGCGGAAAAGACGCTGCGAAAGGTCTATAAGAAGGTTGGCTTTGTCGCACGATAAGAGGAGCTTGCTATGATCTTAGACCCGAACTTTTTTCTGAAGGTCGCGCTGGCGCTTGTGTGCGCGGCGGTAGTCTCGTTTGCCGCGACACCGATCATCAAGGTGCTTGCCAAAAAGGTCGGCGCGATGGATATCCCGAAGGACGAGCGGCGAATGCACAAGATCCCGATCCCCCGCATGGGAGGCTTGGCGATCTTCCTCGGCTTTTTGGTCAGCGTGCTGATCTTTGGGGAGATGAACCGAGAGGTGCAGGGCATTTTGCTCGGCGCTGTCATCATCGTTATCTTGGGCGTGATGGACGACATTCTCACGCTGCGCGCTCTGCCGAAGTTCATCGTGCAGATTTTTGCTGCCGTCGTGGTCGTCCTGCACGGCTGCCGCATCGAGCATTTTATGGGCTTCGCCCTGCCGGAGTGGCTCTCATATCCCGTCAGCGTGATCTGGATCGTCGCCATTACGAACGCCGTCAGCTTTATTGACGGGTTGGACGGACTGGCAGCGGGCGTTTCTGCGATCTCCGCCGGCGCCATGCTGATCATTGCGCTCATCTTGGTGCCCGACGCTACGGCGATGGCGTCGGTGATCCTGCTTGCCGCCATTGTCGGCGCGTGCGTCGGCTTCATTCCCTATAACTTTAATCCGGCGACGATCTTTATGGGCGACACCGGCTCGACCTTTTTGGGCTTTATGCTCGCGTCCATCTCCATTTTCGGTCTGTTTAAGACCTATGCCGTGATCTCCTTCGCCGTGCCGTTTTTGGTGCTGGGTCTGCCGATTTTTGACATCTGCTTTGCGGTGATCCGCCGCGTTTCGAAGGGACAAAGCCCGATGCATGCAGATCGGGGACATGTACACCACCGCCTGATCGACATGGGCTTCTCGCAAAAACAGGCGGTCGCCATCTCTTATCTGCTCTCGGCGATTTTGGGACTTGCCGCCGTCGTGCTGACGGATCGCGGCGAGGTGCAGGCGATGATTTTTATCGGCGCGATCCTCGTTGTCGGCGCGATCGGCGCAGTGGTGATCTTCGGCACGCACCATAAAAAGCACGAAGCGCAGCAGCCCGACTTGCCTGAGGAAAAAGCACCGGAAGCGCCGGAGGAAAGCCCATCGGACTCACCCGAGGAGGGCGCGCCGGAACCGCCAAATGAGGAGCAGCCGCAAGAGGAGGAGCCCCATGAAGAGAATTAGGGTCATGTCCGTCTTCGGCACACGACCGGAGGCGATCAAAATGGCACCGCTGGTCAAAAAACTGGCAGAGCGCGAGGATTTTGAAAGCCTGTGCTGCCTGACCGGACAGCATCGGGAAATGCTGGATTCCGTGATGGATATTTTCCGCTTAAAGGCGGACTACGACCTGAATATTATGCAGAAGCAGCAGACCCTCTCCTCCATTACCACGCGCACGCTCCTCGGCATGGAAACGGTGCTGGAGGAGGCAAAGCCCGATCTGGTGTTGGTACACGGCGATACCTCGACCACCTTCGCAGGTGCCCTTGCCGCCTTTTACCACAAGGTTCCCGTCGGGCATG
>CAMAEX010000084.1:0-7520 GCA_945832065.1 uncultured Clostridia bacterium
ATTTGTACGCAGTCGGTAGTTCCTGCACCGGCGGGGACATGTCCCCGCCCTACAGAGTTATTATCAGGGGGATGGAGATGTCGTTCGGGAATCTGTATTTTGTCTTCGGCTTTCTGCCGATAAGCTTGCTTTTGTATGTTATCGCACCGCGCAGGATCAAAAACGCGGTGCTGCTGCTTTGCAGTCTCGTGTTTTTCGCTTGGGGGGAGCCGAGCTATCTTCTGCTGTTGGCGCTCAGTGTGACGTTCAACTACTTTACGGGGCGCGAGCTTGGACTTTTGCAGCGGGCGCAGAAAAAGGGCGCGGCGCGGTGCGTTCTGACCTGCTCGGTGGTTCTGAATCTGCTCCTCTTGTGCTTCTTCAAGTACGGCGCGGCGCTGCTCGGCGGGAGGAACCTGCCGATGCCGATCGGAATATCCTTCTTTACCTTCTCCCTTTTGTCTTTCCTCTTTGATATTTATCGCGGGAAAGCGCCTGCGGCAAAGAATATCATTGACTTCGGGCTGTATGTGACCTTTTTCCCGAAGCTTGTTTCGGGTCCCATCGTGCGCTATGCCGAGATGGAGGCGCAGCTAAGAGACCATCCCTTTTCCTGGGAGAGGTTCGGCGGCGGCGCACGGCTTTTTTTGATCGGACTTGCCAAAAAAGTCCTGATCGCCAACACCCTGGGCACGACCTTTTACGCCCTAAGCGCACTGCCTGCGGCGTCCCTATCTGCGGCGGGCGCGTGGTTGTGCGCGATCTGCTATTCGCTGATGCTTTACTTTGATTTCGGCGGCTACTCCGATATGGCGATCGGCTTGGCGGGGATATTCGGTTTCAAGATCGAAAAGAACTTTGACTACCCCTATCTCTCGGGTACGGTGGCGGAATTTTGGAGGCGCTGGCATATCTCCCTCGGCGCGTGGTTCCGCGAGTATGTGTACATCCCCTTGGGCGGCAGTCGGTGCGGCAGCCTCCGCACGGCGCTGAATCTCATGATTGTCTGGCTGCTCACCGGCATTTGGCACGGCACGGGCGCGTGCTTCCTCCTCTGGGGCGTGTACTACGGCGTGCTGCTGGTGCTGGAAAAGCTGGTCTTGCGGCGTTTGCTGGAGCATGTTCCGAAAATGGTGCGGCATTTGCTGACGCTGCTGTGCGTCGTGATCGGCTGGGTGTTTTTCTTCTCGCCCTCCCCGCAGGCGGCGTTTACCATGCTGGGGCGGATGTTCGGCACGGGGAAGCTCCTCGACGCGGCGGCGAAGTATTATTGGAGCGGTGCGTGGCGCGTCGTGCTTTTGGCGGTGTTTGCCTGTCTGCCCATCGGCACGAACCTCGGCAGAAGGCTGACGCAGCGCGGCAGGGCGTGGATCCCGCTGAGTCTGGTGTATTTCGCAGCGCTGCTGCTTTTGTGCATTGCAGGGATGATGAACGACACCTATTCCGCGTTCCTCTATTTCCAATTCTAACGGGAGGTCGAAGGCTTTGGAGCAACAAAAAAAGCACGCGCGGCGCTTTGCAATGGAGCAAGGCGCGTTTTTGGCGATCTTCCTTCTGCTGTGTCTGGTTGCCTTCGTGATTGCAAACGCGCTGACGCGGGACAGGGAGTATTCCTCCGCCGAAAACCGAAAGCTTGCGCAGGTTCCGAAATTTTCGCTGTCCGCGCTTTTGGACGGCAGCTATTTTGCTGCGTGGGAGGACTATCTTGCCGACCAATTCGTCGGGCGCGACACATGGATCACGATCGACCTGCAAGCCTCGCGCCTGCTGGGCGCGAAGGAGGCGGGCGGGGTCTATCTCTGCGCGGACGACTCTCTGATGGAAGCGCCCGCAGCCCCGGACGAGGCGGGAGTGAACCGGAATTTGGACGCGATCAACGCCTTTGCAGCGCGGCATGAGGACTTAAAGATCTCCATGACCGTTGTGCCGAATGCCGCATGCGTGCAGGCGGAGAAGCTGCCGGATCATGCGCCCGTGCGGGATCAGCGGCAGGATATTAAGGACATTGCGGCACGCTTGCAGGGGGTAGAGTTCCTCGATGTGACCGACGCGCTGACGCAGCATAAGGACGAGGCGATCTATTACCGCACGGACCACCACTGGACGAGCCTCGGCGCGTATTACGCCTTTTCAGATATGGCAGCGGGATTGGGCATCGAGCAGCCCGCAGCGGAATATGATATCTATCCCGTGACGGACAGCTTTGAGGGAACGCTTGCCTCCAAGAGCGGCTGCCATGCCGTGACGGATGTGATTGAGCTGTATGTTCCGAAGACCGACATAGAATATTATGTGACGGTGGACGGGGAACGGACGGCGACGATGTATGACCGCGAAAAGCTGAACGAAAAGGACCAATACGCCCTTTTCCTCGGCGGCAACGATGCGCGCGTGGATATCACGACCACGGCAGAGACGGGGAGGACGCTTCTGATTTTTAAGGATTCCTATGCCAACTGCTTTTTGCAGTTCTTGCTGCCGTATTACGACAGGATCATCCTGCTCGACGCGCGATATTATTACGGCGATGCCGACAGCGTGATCTCCCGCGAGGGTGTGACGGATGTGCTGTTTCTCTATAACGCCAACACCTTCCTGACCGACCGCGTGCTCGCCGATGTGCTGGAGCCGTGAAAATGGAAGCAATGCTTGGGGCGGCGTTGGCTGGACATATCTCGTAGGGGCGGCTATCAGCCGCCCGTTTTTTGATCCGTGCGGGTACACCACAGTCCTTCACGCTCAGTCCTTAGCCCTAAAAGGGGGGTCCTGCACGCGGGCGGATGGTATCCGCCCCTACTAAGCCGTTAAGTCTAAAGCTTTATAAAATAGTTTCATCGGCGAATCGTAGGGCACGGCGACTCGGCTGCGCAGCCGTTCGCGACGAAGGAGCGTTACGGATGCGGCGTGCCCCTTGCGGGTATTGCGGGTGCGCGCCCTACGGTACAGACGAACGGGTTTGTATAGAGCCGATAATTCCTGCATGAGATTGCCACGGCGCAAGCGCCTCGCAATGACACAAAAAGGCTACCCTATTTGTCATTGCGAGGAGCGCAGCGACGTGGCAATCTTCTGTACGCACTCGGCGATTCCTGCACGAGATTGCCACACCCACTGCGCTGCCGCTCGCGACGAAGGAGCGTTACGGATGCGGCGTGCCGACCTCGTAAACAGCAAACAGTAGGCATGAACAAGTTTGTTCGTACTTGGTAGTTCCTGCACGCGGCTTAGGACATGTCCCCGCCCTACAGGGGGTTATTGCAGGGCGATGGCGTTGTCGCGGAGGAGGACGGTCACTTCCTTTTTCGGTTGTTCGGAAAGGAGAATTTGGGCGAGCGGGGCTTCTAATTCCGATTGGAGCAATCTGCGCAGCTCGCGTGCGCCGCTGCGTTTGCCGAGGCAGCGTTTGGCAAGAAATGCAGGCAGCTCCGGTGCATAGGAGAGATGCAGCTTTCTTGCCTCGGCGCGCTGCCGCAGAGCGTCTAACTGCTTTGCCGCGATTTTCGTCAGCTCCGCTTCTCCGAGGGGACGGAAGGTGGCAACGCAGTCGATCCTGCCCAAAAATTCAGGCGGAAAATGCTCTTGCAGCGCCCGCAGGGTCATATCCTCCGCCTGCGCGCCGAAGCCCAATGCCGCACGACCGGCGTAGCAGCTTCCGAGATTGGAGGTCATGACCAGCAGGGTGTTCTTGAAATCCACGCAGCGTCCGTTGGAGTCCGTCAAAATGCCGTCCTCCATGATTTGCAGCAGCAGTCCGCACACATCGGGATGTGCCTTTTCCAGCTCGTCGAGCAGGACGAGAGAATAGGGGCGGCGGCGCACCCGCTCGGACAGTTCGCCGCCCTCGTCGTGCCCGACATAACCCGGCGGCGCACCGATGAGACGCGACACCGAGAATTTTTCCATATATTCCGACATATCCACGCGGATCATCGCGCTCTCGCTGCCGTAGACCGCCTCTGCCAGCGCCTTGCAAAGCTCCGTCTTGCCGACACCGGTGGAACCGGTAAAGAGCATGGCGGCGACGGGGCGCTTTTGCTCGGCAATACCGGAGCGTCCACGCCGCACCGCCTCCGCGACCGCGCGGACGGCTGCGTCCTGCCCGATCACGCGCTTTCCGAGGGTCGTCTCTAAGGTGCGCAGGCGCTGCTTCTCCGTCAGGGAGACTGTGCCGACGGGGATGCCCGTGCGGTTTGCAACGGCGGCGGCAATGTCCTGCGCCCGCACCATGCGGGGAACGGCAGGCGATTTGCGGAGCCTTTGCAGACGGTCACGCAGCTTTGCCGCCTCCTCATACTGCCCCGCGCGGACGGCGTCCCGGAGCATCTGCTCCATCTCCTGCGCGGTATCTGTGGAGCAGCCGAGGGTGCGTGCCATGCTCGCGCAGGCGGCGCCTTCATCGAGGAGATCCACCGCCTTATCGGGCAGAAACTTGTCCGTCAGGTAGCGGCAGGAAAGCTCTACCGCCGCATCCAGCGCTTCGGCGGTGATCGTGATACGGTGGTGTGCCTCCAACCCCTCGCGCAGACCCTCTAAAATTTCCCTCGTCTCCTCGCGGCTCGGCTCGCGCACCTGCACGGGACGGAAGCGGCGCTCCAAGGCGGCGTCCTTCTCGATGAATTTACGGTATTCCGAGAGGGTCGTCGCGCCGATGAGCTGCAGCTCCCCGCGCCCGAGAGCGGGCTTTAAGAGATTCGCCGCGTCGATCGCGCCCTCTGCCGCGCCCGCGCCGACCAAGGTGTGCATCTCGTCAATGAACAGAATGACATTCTGCACGCGCCGCACCTCCGCGACGATATCCCGCACCCGTTCTTCAAATTCACCCCGGTATTTCGTCCCCGCGATCACGCTTGCCATATCGAGGGCGAACAGCCGCTTGCCGCGCAGCTGCTCGGGAACGCGTCCGGCAGCGATATACTGCGCCACACCCTCGACAATGGCGGTCTTGCCGACGCCCGGCTCTCCGATGAGGGCGGGGTTATTTTTATGCTTGCGCGAGAGAATTTGCAGCACAGTCTCGATCTCGCGCTGCCGTCCGATGATGCGCTCGGACTTGTCTGCACGCTCTACCAGATCGACGCCGAACTGGTCGAGCAGACGAGTATTTGGCATGGCTTTCTCCTTTCGGGCGGTTTGCCCAAGATATAGATCGGTAAACAGCACATCTGCGCTGACGGCGCAGCGGGCGAGCAGACGGCTTGCGCCGCAGGTTTCGTCGCGCAGCATGGCGGTCAGAAGTGCTTCAGGGGTGGTGGGGCTTCCTTCCGCCGCAGCAACCGCGACGGCACGCCTTGCGTTCGGGGAAAGCCCCTGCACGAGACGCTCCATCGGCAGCCCGCGCCCCTCGGCTTGCAGAAGCTGCCCCAAAAGCTCCCACGCGGAGACGGCCTGCCACGAAAGCGCCCGATACGCTGCCGAGGCGGGCATGAGCGCGATGGCGATCAGCAGATGCTCCGTACCGACGCAGCTATGCCCCAAAAAACACGCCAGACCCCACGCTTGACGCAGAATCTGCCGCGTTTGTTCGTTATCTCTACCCATGCGCCGCCTCCTTTTTGCCTCTCGGAAATCATTGACACGGAGGGAAAATTCTATACTCGAAAATAAATTTCAATTTTCTGCGTTTTACCATTTGCTTTTTTCAAAAAACATGATAGAATGATGTTGCATACCAATACATACAGGAGGCAAAATCATGGCTTATTTTATCACTGACGCTTGTGTAAAGTGCGGCGCTTGCGCCGACAACTGCCCGCTCGGCATCATCACCGAGGGCGACGAGAAGTACGTCATCGACGCTGACCAGTGCGTCGAGTGCGGTTCCTGCGCCGCCGGCTGCCCCGCTGAGGCAATCGAGCAGCAGTAATCTGCAAAAAGCGCGACCGGTCTGCACCTCGTTTCGAGTACAGACCGGTCGTGTTTTATGAAAAGACGATGACGGAATTACTTTGGAACGGCATCCGCATGACGGACGGCGGCTTCCGCCTCGGGACGGATTCGGTGCTTTTGGCACATTTTGCGCAGTTTCCGCCGTGCGCCAAAGTCGCCGACCTCGGCGCGGGCTGCGGGACGCTGGGGCTGCTGCTCTGCGCGAGTGACCCGCAGGTGCGCGTGGTCGGCGTGGAGCTGGACGAAACCGCCCATTGCGCAGCCTTGGAGAATATCCGTGAAAACGGCTTGGAGGCGCGCCTGTCCTCCGTTTTGGGGGATGTGCGTGAGATCAAGACGCTCCTGCCCGCGGGCAGCTTTGACGGCGTGATCGCGAACCCGCCCTATTTTCCCGCCGGAAGCGGCAGGAAAAGCAGCCGAAACGCGTTGGCGCGCTCGGAGGAGACGCTGCCGCTCGCATCGCTTTGTCATGCGGCTGCGTGGCTGCTGCCCTGCGGCGGCCGCTTTGCGCTTGTCCACCGTCCGGAGCGGCTGTGTGATATTTTCTGCGCCCTGCGGGGAAACGGCATCGAGCCGAAGCGCGTGCAATTTGTGCGGCATCGGGCAAATGCGCCGGTCTGCCTCGTTTTGGTCGAAGGAAGGCGCGGCGGTGCTGCCGGGTTGCGGTTCGAGGCGGATCTGATCGAATTTACGGACGACGGAGCGGAGACGGAAGCGTACCGCGCCGCCTACCACAGAGGGGAGAACGAATGAGCGGAACACTGACCCTTGTGCCGACGCCGATCGGCAATTTGTCCGACATTTCGCCGCGCTGCCGTCAGGCACTTGCCGAGGCGGATTTTATCGCGGCGGAGGACACCCGCGTAACCTTGAAGCTGCTGAATCATTTGGAGCTGAAAAAACCCCTGGTCAGCTACTATGAGCACAATAAGGAATTCAGCGGGAAGAAAATTTTGGAGCGCATTTTGGCAGGCGAGAACTGCGCGCAGGTCTCGGATGCCGGTTCGCCCGCGATCTCCGATCCCGGCGAGGACTTGGTGCGCCTGTGCGCGGAACACGGCGTGACAGTCACCGCCATTCCGGGTCCCTGCGCCGCAATTACCGCCTTGAGCATTTCGGGACTGCCGACGGGGCGCTTCACCTTCGAGGGCTTTTTGTCCACGACGAAGAAAAACCGCCTTGCGCATTTGCAGAGCTTACAGCAGGAGACGCGCACCATGATCTTTTATGAAGCGCCCCACAAGCTGACGGCGACGCTGCGCGACCTTACGGAGGCGTTCGGCGCGGAGCGGCGCATCTCCCTCTGCCGCGAATTGACGAAGCTGCACGAGGAGGTGCGGCGCACGACGCTGGGCGAGGCTGCGGCGTATTACAACGAGCAGCCGCCGCGCGGGGAATTCGTTCTGATCGTCGAGGGCGCGGCGGAGGCGCAGGAGGAAACACCTACGATAGAAACCGCCCTTGCCCGCGTGCAGGAGCTGCTCGGACAGGGCATGAGCAAGAAGGACGCGATCAAACAGGCATCGCAGGAGACGGGCTTCCCGAAAAATACCCTTTATGACGCGGCAATGAAATAAGAAACCGAACCCCTGCCTTGCGTTTTGATATGCTCCCCATAGAGTAGACACTCGAAATAACAAAATTTCGAGACTACG
>CAMAEX010000085.1:0-7446 GCA_945832065.1 uncultured Clostridia bacterium
AGGGGTATGCCGCATCCGTAACGCTCCTTCGTCGCGAACGGCTGCGCTAACGACCCCGGCGTGCCGTCCGCGTAAGCGGCAGACGGTACAAACGAACGAGCTTGTACGCACTCGGTAGTTCCTGCACGCGGGCGGATACTATCCGCCCCTACGGCATAGCCTCCGATGCGTCTCGTAGGGGCGGCTATCAGCCGCCCGTGGGTACGGGGAGCGGGTTTGTACGCACCCGGTAGTTCCTGCACCGGCTGGGACATGTCCCCGCCCTACAGTTACATTCCGTGCAAACGCGTCAGCGGGGGACTTCCTCCATGACGAAGCATTCGAAGATGTCGCCTTCCTTGATGTCGTTGAACTTCTCGACGGACATGCCGCACTCGTAGTTCGCGGCGACCTCCTTCACGGAGTCCTTGAAGCGCTGCAGGGAGCCGATGTTGCCCTCATAGATGACGATGTTGTCTCTGAGCACACGCACCTGCGCGTCGCGGGTGACCTTGCCGTCCTTGACATAGCAGCCGGCGATGGTGCCGATGGCGGAAACCTTGTAGGTCTGGCGCACCTCGGCGTGTCCGATGACCGCCTCGCGGTACTTCGGCGCAAGCATACCCTTCATGGCAGCCTCGATCTCGTCGATGGCATCGTAAATGACGCGGTACATCCGCAGATCGACATTCGAACGCTGCGCCGAGGCGGCAGCGGCGGAGTCCGGGCGGACATTGAAGCCGACGACGATGGCGTTTGCGGTGGAGGCAAGGAGGATGTCGGACTCGTTGATCGCGCCGACCGCCGCGTGGATCACGCGGACGCGCACCTCCTCGTTCGAGAGCTTTTCGAGGCTTGCCTTGACTGCCTCGGCGGAGCCTTGCACGTCCGCCTTGACGATGAGGTTCAGCTCCTTCATCTCGCCCTCCTGCATCTTGGCAAAGAGGTTGTCGAGGGTGACCTTGCTTGCCATCTTCGCGGCAGCTTCCTTCTCCTTCTGCTTGCGCTGCTCAACGAGTTGACGCGCCATGCGCTCGTCGGCAACAGCGTCAAACTCGTCGCCGGGAGTCGGCGCTTCGGCAAGACCCGTGATCTCCACGGGGATGGAGGGGCCTGCCTCGGTGATGGAGCGGCCCTTGTCGTCCATCATCACGCGCACCTTACCCACGGCAGTGCCGGCGATGATGAGGTCGCCCTTGTGCAGCGTACCGTTCTGCACGAGCAGGGTCGCGATGGGGCCGCGGGTCTTGTCCAGTCTTGCTTCAATGACCGTGCCCTTGGCGGCGCGGTTCGGATTCGCCTTCAGCTCCGCCAGCTCTGCGGTCATAATGACGGTTTCCAGCAGCTCGTCGATGCCCTCCCGGGTCTTGGCGGAAATGCGGCAGACCTCCGTGTCGCCGCCCCACTCGGAGGGGACAAGGTCATGCTCGGTGAGCTGGGTGAGGATGCGGTCGGGATTCGCCCCCGGCTTATCCATCTTATTCACGGCAACGATGATGGGGATCTTCGCCGCCTTGGCGTGGTTGATCGCCTCAATGGTCTGGGGCATGATGCCGTCATCCGCCGCCACGACCAGGATCGCAATATCGGTGCACATCGCGCCGCGGGCACGCATGGAGGTGAAGGCGGCGTGGCCCGGGGTGTCCAAGAAGGTGATGGGCTTGCCGTCGATCTTGACGGTGTACGCGCCGATGTGCTGGGTGATGCCGCCCGCCTCGCCGGAGACGACGTTCGTCTCGCGCACCGCGTCCAGCAGGCTCGTCTTACCGTGGTCAACGTGACCCATCACGACCACAACGGGGCTGCGCTCGACCAGCTCGTCTTCGGTGTCCACATGGTCGTCGATCAGGCGCTCTTCGATGGTGACAACGACCTCCCGCTCCACCTTGCAGCCCAGCTCGGTGGCGACGAATTCTGCGGTGTCAAAGTCGATGGTCTGGTTGATGCTCGCCATCACGCCGTTTTTGAGCAGGCACTTGATCAGCTCGGTGGCGGTCTTCTTCATGCGCGACGCCAGCTCGCCAACGGTGATCTCGTCGGGGATCTTCACGGTCAGCGGGGTCTTCTTGATGATCTCAAGCTGGAGACGGCGCAGCTTCTCCTGCTCCTCGTTGCGGCGCTTGCTGCCCGTTGCCTTCTTATTATCCTTGCCCTTATTCTTATTTTTATTTCCGATCTTCTGCTTGCCGCCGGAATAATTCTGCACGCGCTCGGAAACGAGGCTGTCCACGCGGTCGTCAAAGCGGTCGGCGTTGACTGTGACCGCCTTCGTATCGACGACGCGGCGCTCCCGCTTCCGCTGCTCGGGCTTCGGCGCAGCAGGCTTCTCCTCCGCAGGCTTGGCAGCCTCCTGCTTTGCAGGCTCGGCGGGCTTCGCCGCTTCCTTCTTCGGCTCGGCGGGCTTCTCCTCCTTTTTCGCCGGAGGCGTGACTGCGAATACCTCCGCGATCGAAGCGATCTGATGGTGCTGCGTGATATGGTCAAAGAGCGCGTTAAGCTGCTCCTCGGTCAGCACCTGCGCGTTGCTGCGCGGCTTTTCAAAATATTTGCCGACGATCTCGGTGATCTCCTTTGTGGACATCCCGAAATCCGCTGCGACTTCCTTCACTCGATACTTCACTAAACTCATAAAGCCACCTCCGTGTTACTTTTTCCCAAATCGGACATTGCGGCGGTGCGCCTTTTCCTCCGCACGCCGTTTTTCCACGCGCTGCACGCGGACGTTCAAGTCCTCCAGCAGCGCGGCATATTTCTCCGGCTCTCCAAGGGTTTTGACGAACGCCTGCGCCAGTCTGACATCCGTGATCGCCGCAATGGCGCAGCTCGTCGTCCCGAGCGCGTCACCCAAATCGTCCTTCGAAAAGGCGAGGGGCAAAAGCGGCTGCGCCGTTCCCTCGACAAAGCTCTTTGCCCTGCGCACGGTATGGGGCGAGGCGTCCGCCGCCAAAAGCACCAGCCGTGCGCGGCTCGCTCTGCACATCGCGCCCACCTGCTCCTCACCGAGGACGAGATTGCCGCCCTTGCGGGAGAGGCTGAGCAGCCCGAGACTTTTATTCTGCTCCATTTGCCGCCTCCATTTCCGCCAGCAGGGCGTCATAGACCTCCTGCGGGATCTCGGTTTCAAATGCGCGGGAGAGCGCCTTGGTCTTGACAGCGCGTTTGAGGCATTCGGGATTCGGGCAGACATACGCCCCTCTGCCGGATGCCTTGCCTCTCAAATCGAGCGTGACCGCACCCTCCGGACTGCGCACCACACGCAGCAGCTCCCGTTTCGGCCTCATCTCGCGGCACCCAAGGCATTGCCGCATCGGTATTTTCTTCGGCACGGTAATCGCTTCCTTTCCTATTTTTCAGTGAATCGTGAACAGTGAATGGTGAAAAGCTGAGGGTCACTCCGCACAATACCACAGCAAAGCTCCCCCACCTGTCATTGCGAGACCGGTGCGCACACCGGTCGTGGCAATCTCGTGTAGGAACCACCGGCTCCGTACAAACTTGTTCTCCCGTACTGTCTACCGCATCACATAACCTATTCTCTATTCACTATATAAAAGCGCTCTTATTCCTCCGCCGGGGCTTCCGTCTCCGCCGGAGCTTCCTCTGCCGCTTCCTCGACCGCTTCCGCCAGTGAAGCGGGCTTGATGTCGATCTTGCAGCCGGTCAGACGGGCGGCGAGGCGGGCGTTCTGTCCCTCCTTGCCGATGGCGAGGGAGAGCTGATCGTCCGGCACGATCACGCGGCAAGCCTTCATACCGGCGAGCTGCGTTACGGAGATCACGTCCGCAGGCGAGAGCGCCTCGGCGACAAAGGAGCAGATATCCTCCGACCAGACGATCACGTCCACCTTTTCTCCCTTCAGCTCCTCGACCACCGCGTTCACGCGTGCGCCGCGTGCGCCGACGCAGGCGCCGACGGGATCAATGTTCTCCTCCGTCGCGCAGACGGCGATCTTCGTGCGGGAGCCTGCCTCACGGGCAATGGAGCGGATCTCCACCGCGCCCGAAGCGATCTCGGGAACCTCCAATTCAAACAGCCGCTTGACCAGGGCGGGATGGGTGCGGGAGACCATGACCTGCGGGCCGCGGTTGCTGCGGTGCACCTCGACGACATAGACACGGATCATATCGCCCTCGGTGAAATGCTCGCCGGGGACCTGCTCGCCGGTGGCAAGCAAAGCGTCGGTGCGGTCGTTTCCCTGTCCGATGCGGACGGTGATATCGCCCGAGTTATCGATGCGCAGCACCGTACCGGTGAGAATTTCATGCTCCTTCGAGGAGAAGCTCTCGAAGACCATGCCCCGCTCCGCCTCGCGGATGCCCTGGATGATGACCTGCTTTGCGGTCTGGGCGGCAATGCGTCCGAACGCCTGCGTCTTGATCTCCACATTGATGAGATCACCGAGCTGGGCGGTCTTGTCGATCTTGCGGGCGGCGTCCAGCAGAATTTCCGTTGCGGGGCTGATGACCTCGTCAACGACCTCCTTCTGCGCGTACATCAGGAGCTTCTCTTCCGTCAGCTCGACGTAGACATTGTCGGTGTAGCCGTCCTTGTCCTTCTTGTACGCGGCGACCAGCGCCTGCGTAATACGCTCCACCATGTAATCCACGGGAATGCCGCGCTCCTTTTCGAGCTGACGCAGCGCCGCAAAAATTTCAGCGTTCATAATCGTGTTCTCCTTATTTTCTTTTCCTGTTTGGGTAGCTCTTGCAGATCGCATTTCAAAATGCCCCCTTAGAATTCCACGCGAAGCCGCACCAAAGCGACCTCGGATCTTTCAAACCTCATCGTGTTTTTTCCCACCGTGACGGTCACATCGCCGTCCTGATAGCCCTGCAAAACGCCGGCAAATTCCTTGCTGCCGTTTTTCGGGCGGTAGAGCTTGACCAGCACCGGCGCACCGAGAAAGCGCTCAAAATCGGACGGGCGCTTCAAAACGCGCTCCAAGCCTGCCGAGCAGACCTCGAAGCGGTAGCTCTCGGGGATGGGGTCATATTCGTCCAGCACGGGATCCACCGCACGGGAGACCGCCTCGCAGTCGTCGATGTCCACGCCGCCGTCCTTGTCGATATACAGGCGCAGGAACCACTCGCCGCCCTCGCGGACATATTCCACATCCCACAGCTCACAGCCGTTCTGCTCCACCAAAGGCTGCGCAAACTGCCAAACCTGATCCGTAATTTTCATGCTCCATCCATCCTTTGTTTCCATCGTAGTAGACTGTTAAGACTAAAACTTTACTTTCTGAAATACGGACCCTTGAGATCGGTAGCAGTACGCCGTAGGGCGCGCACCCGCAGGGGGTACGCCGCATCCGTAACGCTCGTCCCTCGCGAACGGCTGCGCAGACCACTGGGCGCGCCGGTGCAGGAACTACCGAGTGCGTACAAACCCGCTCCCCGTACCCACGGGCGGCTGATAGCCGCCCCTACGAGACGCATCGGAGGCTATGCCGTAGGGGCGGATAGTATCCGCCCGCGTGCAGGAACTACCGAGTGCGTACAAGCTCATTCGTTTGTACCGTCTGCCGCTTCGCGGACGGCGGGAACATGTCCCCGCCCTACAACCGTGGAACGCACCCCACCGTAGGGCGCGACCACTGGGCGCACCGGTGCAGGAACTACCGAGTGCGTACAAGCTCATTCGTTTGTACCATCTACCGCTTCGCGGACGGCACGCACCCGCAGAGGGGTACGCCGCATCCGTAGCGCTCCTTCGTCGCGAACGGCTGCGCAGCCGAGTCGTCGTGCCCTACGCTCCACCTATGAAGCTAATTTATAAAGTTTTAGCTTTAACAGCATAGTAGGGGCGGCTATCAGCCGCCCGTATGCAGGCACCGCCGACCGCGTACCAAGCCGCAAGTAACAGAAAAACCCGCAGCGGCAAACCTATTCACTATTCACTCAACAAGAAAGAGAGGGGAACTCCCCTCTCTTTAGTAAAGCTTACTATAGATTGTCTGTATTATACCACCGTTATTCTTGAAATGCAAGGGGATTTTTCGAAAAACGCGGAACTTTTCCGTAAATTTTTCTTCTCCTATCGCAAAACGGTCACAAAATCGCCCGATTTCGCCTTTCCCTCGGTCAGCACCTTGACGAAGATCCCCTCCCGGGGCATGACGCAGTCCCCCGCCGCCTTGCGGATGGCGCAGTCGTTGTGGCACTCCTTGCCGATCTGCGTGACCTCGCACAGGGCGGTGCCGATCTTCATCCGCGTGCCCACAGGCAGCTCGTAAAGGCAAATGCCCTCCAGCAAAATATTCTCGGCAAAGGCGCCGGGCTTTAATGCAAACGGAATTTTCTCCTGCACCTTCTGCACGCTGGCGGTGGAGAGCAGGCTCACCTGCCGGTGCCAGTTGCCCGCGTGGGCATCGCCGACGATGCCGTGGTCGGGCAGCAAAACGACCTCGTCCACGGGGTGCTTCTGCTCCCCCTTTTTCTCGCTGATGCAGACCGCGCGGATCACGCCCGTCGGTGCGCCGCAGTCGGCGGAGCCTTTGGAATAGAGCATCAGAACGCCGTGGTGCAGCGCCCCCGCAATCGCTTCATAGTTCTCCCGCGCAGCCCGCTCGCTGCCGGGCAGGTTGACGATCAGGCTCTGCCCGCGAATGCCCGCCACCGCCCGGGACAGGCAGCCGTGGGGGGTGTGCTTCATGCTCTCCATGCGCATGACCTCGGGGATGCCCCTTGTCTCCCGCTCTAAAACCGAGAGCGTCGCCTCCGGCGTGACGTCCCGGGGAGAGAAGCCCGTGCCCCCCGTGGTGAGGATCAGCCCGAGCCGCAGCGTGTCCGCGCAGTGCAGCAGCGCCGCCTTGATCTCCTCCGCCTCGTCGGGCACGACCGTGGTGTATAGAACGTCCCAGCCGTCCCGCTTTAGCAGCTCGCAGAGGGCGGGACCGCTCGTGTCGACCCGTTCGCCCCGTACTGCCTTGTCACTGACGGTAATGACAGCCGCCGTATCCTTCATGGTTCTTCCTCCCGTAAAAAGTCTCCGTGGACGCCCCCCGTTTTGGAGAGCAGACGCACATCGGTGATGACCATATCCTTCTGCACCGCCTTGCACATATCGTACACGGTCAGCGCCGCCCCGGAAGCCGCCGTCAGCGCCTCCATCTCCACCCCCGTGCGCCCCTCGCAGGACACCGTGGCGCGAATCTCGACGCAGCAGCGCGTTTCATCCAAGGAGAGCTTCAAGTCGATGCCGTCCACCGCCACGGGGTGACACATGGGGATCAGCTCCGGCGTGCGCTTGGCAGCCATGACACCCGCGATTTGCGCCACGGTGAGAACGTCGCCCTTTTTCATGCCGCCCGTTTGGATCAAACGCAGCGTCTCCGGGCTGACGCACACCCGCGCCCCCGCCGTGGCAGTCCGCCGCGTCGGCGTTTTCTCCCCGACATCCACCATTTTCGCCCGTCCTTGGTCGTTAAAATGGGTAAAATCCTCCAAATTCTTCATCCAAACCTCC
>CAMAEX010000086.1:0-7442 GCA_945832065.1 uncultured Clostridia bacterium
CGGCCCGATGAAGCCCGACAACCTGCGGCGACGCAAGGTGCCAATTCCGGCGATGAAGAATCGACAGATGAGGACGCAGTATCGTACCCTGTCGAAAAGCAGGGTATTTTTTGTATCGAAAGGGCTATGGAATAATACAACGAAGAAAGGTAGCTCTGAACATGCAAAAAAGAATCTTCACTTCAGAATCCGTCACCGAAGGGCATCCCGACAAGGTCTGCGACCAGATTTCCGACGGCGTATTGGACGCCATCTTGGCGCAGGATAAGACCGCCCGCGTCGCCTGCGAGTGCGTCGCCACCACCGGCATGGTCATGGTCATGGGCGAGATCTCTACGGACTGCTATGTGGATATCCCCCATGTTGTCCGCGACACCCTGTGCAAGATCGGCTACGACTCCGCCGCTGCGGGCTTCAACGGGCATAACTGCGCCGTCTTGACCGCCATCGACGAGCAGTCCGGCGATATCGCCATGGGCGTTAACAGTTCCTATGACGAAGCGGACACCCTCGGCGCGGGCGATCAGGGCATGATGTTCGGCTTCGCCTGCGACGAAACACCGGAGCTGATGCCCGCACCGATCTCCTTCGCCCATAAGCTGACCAAGCGCCTCGCGGACGAGCGCAAGAGCGGCAACCTGCCGTGGCTCCGTCCGGACGGCAAGAGCCAAGTCTCCGTCGAATACGCGGAGGACGGCTCCGTCGCGCGCATCGACAATGTCGTCATCTCCACGCAGCACGCGGAGGACATCGCCATTGAAGACCTGCGCCGAGAGGTCGTCGAGAAGATCATCCGTCCGACCCTCCCCGAAGGGCTGCTCGACAAGGACACCAAGTTTTATGTTAACCCGACCGGTCGTTTCGTCATCGGCGGGCCGGTGGGGGACACGGGTCTGACGGGCAGAAAGATCATCGTAGATACCTACGGCGGCTATGCCTCCCACGGCGGCGGCTGCTTCTCCGGCAAGGATCCCACAAAGGTCGACCGCAGCGCGGCGTATATGGCTCGTTATGTAGCGAAGAATATTGTCGCGGCGGGCCTTGCAAAGTCCTGCCAGATCGAGCTTGCCTATGCCATCGGCGTGGCGCAGCCCGTCTCCGTCCTTGTGGATACCCACGGCACGGGCAAGGTCAGCGACCTGCGTCTTGCGGAGCTGGTGCGTGAATGCTTTGACCTGCGCCCCGCAGCGATCATCTCCGCGCTCGATCTGCGCCGTCCGATCTACCAGCAGACGGCAGCCTACGGTCACTTCGGCAGAGCCGACCTCGACCTCCCGTGGGAGAAGACCGACGCCATCGACCGTCTTCTCTCCCGCGCATAAGCACCCGCACCCCACGTAGGGCGGGGACATGTCCCCGCCGGTGCAGGAACTACCAACTGCGTACAAGCTTGTTCATGCGTACTGTTTGCCGCTTCGCGGACGGCTGGGACATGTCCCAGCCCTACATTGGCTGTTTCGTTTATTCCGGCGAGTCATTGCGAGGAGCGCGGCCGTTCGCGACGCAGGAGCGTTACGGATGCGGCGTACCCCCTGCGGGTACAATCTCGTTCCGGCACTTATCACACCGACACGCATCTAATCATCAATACTACAGAAATAACACCCGATTTACGGCAAGGGGAAATACTATGAAGCTATCAAAAAAAATCAACCTCTGCGAGCTGTCGCCCATCCGCAAGTTCTATCCCTACGCGGTCGAGGCGCAGAAGCGAGGCATTACCATCCATCATTTAAACATCGGGCAGCCCGACATTCAGACCCCGCCCGCCTACTTTGAGGCGCTGGCAAATTACCGCGAAGACGTGCTTGCCTACGCCCCCTCCCCCGGCATTCCGATGCTGATCGAAGCAGTGCAGAAGTATTATGCCCGTCTCGGCGTTGATTTCTCCGAGGATGATATCCTTATCACCACCGGCGGCAGCGAGGCGCTGCTGATGGCGATGCTCTGCATTCTCGACGAGGGCTGCGAGGTCATTGTCCCCGAGCCATTCTACCCGAATTACCATACCTTCATCCGCATGGCAGGCGGCAAAATCTGCCCCGTCCATACCAAGCCTGAGGAGGGCTACCGCTACGCCGAGCGCGGCATGATCGAGCCGCTCATCAATGAGAAGACCCGCGCCATTTTGGTCACTAACCCCGGCAACCCGACCGGCACGGTGCTGACCGCGCAGGAGCTGCGTCTGCTTGCGGACATCGCGAAGGAGCATGACCTCTATTTTATCTGCGACGAGGTCTACCGCGAGTTCATCTATGACGGCGGCAAGCTCACCACCGCAGCTGCCTTTGACGATCTGAAGGAAAATCTCATTCTGATCGACTCCGTCTCCAAGCGCTTCAGTGCCTGCGGCGCGAGGATCGGCGCACTGCTCTCCCGCAACCGCGCCTTGATCGAGGCGGCAACGAAGATCGCGCAGGCGCGCCTGTCCGTCGCGACACTCGATCAGGTCGGCGCGGCGGCGCTCTACGGCGTTGATCCGTCCTACTTTGACGCTACGCGGGAGGAATATCAGCGCCGCCGGGATGTCTGCTACCGCAAGCTCCGCGAGATCCCCGGCGTTGTCACCACCGAGCCGAAGGGCGCGTTCTATACCATGGCAAAGCTGCCCGTAGACAGCGCGGAGAAATTCCAAATGTACCTGCTGAATGAATTTGAGGACAACAAGGAGACGGTCATGTTCGCCCCCGGCAGCGGCTTCTACGCCACAGAGGGCGCAGGCGAAAGCGAGATCCGCATCGCCTATGTCCGCTGCGAAGCCGAACTCGAACGCGCCCTCGACCTTCTGCGCATTGCCATCGAACGCTACAACCAAAAATAACACCGCGCCTCCCTGTAGGGCGGTGCCATGACATAAGCCGGTGCAAGAACTACTAATTGCATACAGGGCTGTTCGTTTGTACTGTTTGCCGCTTCGCGGAATGCGGAAAACAATGATCAAACCGATCCTCTTACTTTTTTCCGCTTTGCAATTGCATTTTTCCTCCCTTCGGTGTATGATATGCGCAGAAGCTATCACGAAGGGAGGTTTTTCCATGTATCAGCCCTTGGCGGACGAGTTGCGTCCGAAGACGCTGGACGAGGTCGTCGGGCAGGAGGAGATCTTGGGCGAGGGCAAAATGCTGCGCCGCATGATCGAGTCCGGTAAAGTGCCGAATCTGATTTTTTACGGCCCCAGCGGCACGGGCAAAACCACCGTCGCTAACATCATCGCGGACGCGACGCAGCGCACCTTATACAAGCTCAACGCGACCACTGCCTCCACCGCCGATATCAAGGAGATCGTCTCCCAGCTCGACACCCTGATGGCACCCAACGGTATTCTGCTCTATCTCGACGAGATCCAGTCCTTCAACAAGCGCCAGCAGCAATCCTTATTGCAGTATATCGAGAACGGCAAGATCACCCTCATTGCCTCCACGACGGAAAATCCCTATTTCTATATTTTCAACGCGATTTTAAGCCGCTCCACAGTCTTTGAATTCAAGCCCATCACCCCCGAGGCGGCGATGAAAGCGGTCTGCCGCGCGGTGGACTATATGACCGCCAAGACCGGTCTGCGGGTGACGAGCGAGGAGGGCGCATTGGAGCATATCGCCTCCTCCTGCGGCGGCGATGTCCGCAAGGCGCTCAATGCGGTAGAGGCGCTGTTCATCGCTGCGCACCCCGGGGATGAGGAACTGACCATCCGGCTCGAAGACGCAAAAGCGGTCACGCAGCGCTCCGCCATGCGCTATGACCGGGGCGGCGACAATCAATATGACTGTCTCTCGGCACTGATGAAGTCCATTCGCGGCTCCGATCCCGACGCGGCGATCCACTATCTCGCGCGGTTTTTGGAGGTCGGCGACCTGCCCTCCTGCTGCCGCCGCATTCTCTGCTCCGCCTGCGAGGACATCGGGCTTGCCTATCCGATGGCGATCCCGATCGTCAAAGCCTGCGTGGATGCCGCTTTACAGTTGGGTATGCCCGAGGCACGCCTGCCGCTGGCGGACGCCGTGATCTTTCTTGCCACCGCGCCGAAGTCCAACTCCGGCTATCTCGCCATTGCCCGCGCCATGCATGATGTGCAGGCGGGTAAGATCGGCGTGTTCCCGCGTGAGCTGCAAAATGTCCACGCCGACAGCGCCGGGCAGGAGCGCGAGCAGGGCTATCTCTATCCGCACGACTACCCGAACCACTGGGTCAAGCAGCAGTATTTGCCCGATATCCTCAAGGGCACGCAGTATTATGAATACGGCGACAACAAGATTGAGCAGGCGGCAAAGCACTATTGGGACGAGATCAAGAAGTGAGGGCTTATGGATATCCGATTAAACGACATTCTGACCATGAAAAAACAGCACCCCTGCGGCAGCAACACATGGAAGGTGCTGCGCACGGGCGCGGATTTTCGCCTCAAATGTTTGGGCTGCGGGCATGAGGTCATGCTCCCGCGCAGCAAGGCAGAGAAAAATATCAAGGCAGTCCGTCACGCGGAAGAATCGTTCGACGCGACGAGCTGATTTCCTGCAAAAAACACAGGCGGGAAATGGAATTCCCCGTTCTTTTCAACCCGAAAAATACCGATTTCACCGAAAACAGGTCTGCATTCCTCAAGGGATTGCGACCTGTTTTTTGCACGCTTGCCCTTATACTTTGTCCACGGGCTTTGGAGGAGGCGATGCATATGACCGTCTATCTTGACTTGGTGTTCGCGCTCAATTTCGCGGTGAATTACCTGCTTCTGCGGGCAACCGCCCGTTTGGGCGCGGCGGCGATCCGCAACCGGAGGCTGCTTCTCAGCTCGCTGGTGGGCGCGCTCTACGCCATACTCGTCTGGCTGCCGCACTGCGGCTGGCTGAAGCTGATCCCCTGCAAGCTCCTGTGCGCGGGGTTAATGCTGCTCGCCGCCTTCGGTCCGCACCGTGCCACGCTGCGCTTGGCTGCGGTCTTCGGCGCGATCACACTGGTGCTGTGCGGCGCAGTCTACGGCGTCGCCCTGCTGCAAAACGGTACGGTACGCTACCGCGAAAACGCCCTGTTCTATCCCGTCAGCTTCTTCACGCTGCTGCTGACAGCCGCTGCCGTCAGTCTCGCGTGCCGTCTGCTTCTGCCGCGCCTGACCCACGCTCCCGACAGTCTTGTGCCCGTTACGCTCTGCCGCAATGGGCGCACCGTGCAGCTCACCGCCCTGCGGGACAGCGGCAACACCCTCTGCGACCCCATCAGCGGCGCACAGGTGCTGACCGTCTATTGGCAGGCGGCAAAACGGCTCTTTCCTGCAGAGCTTTCCCTGACGACAGAGGATTTCGCCGCACCCGCTGCCCTCGCCCTGCGTCTGCAAGCCGAAGCGCCGCGCCTGATCCCCTACCGCGCCGTCGGCATCCGGTCAGGGCTGCTGCTTGCCTTGCCCTGCAAAATCACGATTGAAAAGGAAACCAAACTCGGACTTGTCGCCTTCAGCCCGACTCCCGTGTCGGACGGAGGCGCCTACGATGCATTAACCGGAGGTGTCATTCATGCTTAAAACCCTTGCCCAGCTTCTGAACGCGCTGCTTCACCCGCCGACCAAGGTACAGTACATCGGCGGCAGCGATATCCTGCCCCCGCCGCTGACCGCTGCCGAAGAGCAAGCCCTGCTCACCCGCGCCGCCGAGGGAGACGAACAAGCCAAGCAGCGTCTCATTGAGCGAAATCTGCGTCTGGTCGTCTATATCGCGCGGCGCTTTGAAAACACAGGCGTCAATATCGAAGACCTGATCTCCATCGGCACCATCGGACTCATCAAAGCGATCAGCACCTTCCGGTCCGACCGAAAGATCAAGCTCGCGACCTATGCCTCCCGCTGCATTGAAAACGAAATTCTCATGCATATCCGCAAGATCTCCTCGCAAAAGACCGAGGTGTCGCTGGATGAACCCATCAACACCGATTGGGACGGCAATGAGCTGCTGCTGTCGGATATTTTAGGCACGGACGGCGACACGGTTATGCGCCCGATGGAGGAGGATGTGGAGCTGCAGCTTCTGCGGGAAGCCCTCGCCCGCCTGCCGGAGCGCGACCGTTATATCGTCTGCCTGCGCTTCGGGCTCTGCGGCGCACCGGAAAAGACCCAAAAGGAGGTCGCAGATCTGCTCGGCATCTCCCAATCCTACATCTCCCGCTTAGAAAAGCGCATCATGCAGCGCCTCCGCTGCGACCTCTTGCGTCAAGTCTCATAGCTTCTCCCAAAATATTTTCTGTAGGGACGGATGACTCTGTCCACCCATGTGCAGGAACCACCGACTGCGTACAAGCTTTCGGCTTGAGATTGCCACGTCGCTGTGCTCCTCGCAATGACAAATGGGGGTGCCTTTTCTGTCATTGCGAGGCGCTTGCTCCGTGGCAATCTCGTGTAGGAACTATCAACTGCGTACGAACCTATCCTCCTGTACCGTCTGCCGCTTACGCGGTCAGCGGTGACATGTCCCCGTCCCTACAACCGTTGCTCACAGCCCTCTCCGTAGGACACGACGACTCGGCGTGCCGCGTGCAGGAGCAGCTAACTACACACAAACTTCCGCAGATCGGTCAAATCGGCAAACGCCGCAGAAAAAGAAATTGCAATGCCGTCCATCTTCTGTTATAATGGTTTTGATTACGGAATTAGGCGGTAAAACATGGAACAGAAGGTATCAAATTCAGTCATTCGGCGGCTGCCGATCTATCTTTCTTATTTAAAAGCGCTCCCTGACGACGCGCCGGAGAATATCTCCGCAACGACGCTGGCGACGGCGCTGTGCATGGGCGAGGTACAGGTGCGCAAGGATCTCGCACTGGTCTCCGACGGCGGCAGACCAAAGGTCGGCTACCGCAGAGAGAGCCTCGTGGCGGACATTGAACAGTTTCTCGGCTACGATAACACCAACGACGCCGTCCTCATCGGCGCAGGCAAGCTTGGCAGAGCGCTCTTGGGCTACAGCGGCTTTTCGGAATACGGTCTGAACATCGTCGCCGCCTTTGACGCGTGCGACACCCTCCTCGGCACAGACAAGAGCGGCAAGCCCATCCTGCCCATGCGCGACTTAGGCAGGCTCTGCGCTCACCGCAAAATCCTGATCGGCATCATCACCGTGCCCGCCGCGCAGGCGCAGACCGTCTGCGAAGAACTGATCGCCAACGGCATCAAAGCGATTTGGAATTTTGCCCCGACCCACCTCGATGTCCCCGAGGGCATCTTAGTGCAGAACGAAAACATGGCAACCAGCCTCGCCGTCCTTTCCAAGCACCTCTCCGCTCAGATCAAAAACCGTTGATAAAGGCGCAGAAAGTCTGCAAAAACGCGAAAAAACACTTGCATTTTTGCCGCAATGCGGTTATAATAATGCTCGCACAGATTTCACCACGCCGGTGTGATGGAATTGGTAGACGTAGTGGACTCAAAATCCACCGGTAGCGATACCGTGCCGGTTCGAGTCCGG
>CAMAEX010000087.1:0-7416 GCA_945832065.1 uncultured Clostridia bacterium
TGGTATGCGCCCTTTGCAACCGGACACATATGCTGTACTTCTGTTGTGTAAATCATTGCAAAAATCCTTTCCGTGCGCCCCGTTCGGAACGCAAAAAATTAACAAATTTATGCACGGAACCGTAAAAAGCCGCTTTTCACAGTTTCCGTTTCTATTATACAGAAAGCGACACGGATTGTCAACGAGCTTTCTCTGAAAAATCAAGTAGAGTTTCCCAAAAGTCCTGCACGGTTCTGAAAAAAAATGAAAAAAAGACTTGCATTTCTACAGGAAGTGTGCTAAAATACACGGGCATGGAAAAAGGCGGGGCAGCATGCCCTTTTACGATGAACAGAAAGAGGTGAATGTGATGAAGGAAGGTATCCATCCGAAGTACGAACAGACGACGATCCGCTGTGCTTGTGGTGAGGTCATTGCGACCGGTTCCACCAAGAAGGACATCAAGGTCGAAATTTGCTCCAAGTGCCACCCTTTCTATACCGGCAAGCAAAAGCTGGTTGATACCGGCGGACGCGTTGACCGCTTCAACAAGAAGTTTGGCCTGAAGTAATGAGTAAAGTCTGCATCGTATCGGTGCGGACTTTTTTCTTTCTTTGTCATATTTTGGGAGAATTGCATGGAGAATAATGAGCGTATGGTTTGCGAAAAAGCGGTGCTTGTCGGTCTGAACGCGGATTGCTTCAAGCCGGAGGAGAACGCCACATATGAGACGCTGGAGGAGCTGGAGGCACTTTTGGAGACCGCAGGCGGCTCTTGCGCAGCTAAGGTGCTGCAAAACCGTCATGCGCCCGACCCGCACAGCTTTATCGGTGAGGGCAAGGCGCAGGAAGTGTGCGAGCTTTTGCAGACGACCGAGGCAAACTTGGTTATCTTTGATAATGACCTTTCTCCCTCGCAAATTCGCGCCTTGGAGGAGATCACGGGCGTGACGGTACTGGACCGCAGCGCATTGATCCTTGATATTTTCGCGCAGCGTGCGAAGACTGCAGAAGGACGCTTGCAGGTCGAGCTGGCGCAGTATCAATATCTTTTGCCGAAGCTTTCCGGCATGGGCAAGTCCATGTCCCGCTTGGGCGGCGGCATCGGCACGAGAGGTCCCGGAGAGACAAAGCTGGAGACTGACCGCCGCCACATCCGCGAGCGGATCAACCGCTTGCAGCAGGAGCTTGCGGAGGTGCGCAAGGTACGTGCGGTGCAGCGAGAGCGAAGAATCAAGAATTCCGTTCCGGTTGTAGCGCTCGTCGGCTATACGAACGCGGGGAAATCGACCCTGCTCAATAAGCTGACCGACGCGGGGATCCCTGCAAACAACCGCCTGTTTGACACTCTCGACACGACGACGCGGCGTTTAAAAATCTCCGATCATTTGGAAATCCTTCTTTCTGATACGGTCGGCTTTATTGCCAAATTGCCGCACCATTTGATTGAAGCATTTCAGGCGACCTTGGAAGAACTGGAATATGCCGATCTTTTGATTCATGTTATTGATGCGTCCGACCCGCAGATGGAGGCGCATATTGCGGTCGTGGATAAGCTGATTGAAAAGCTTGCTAAACCGAACGTTCCCGTGATCCGCTGCTATAATAAGGCGGATCTGACGGAGGACATCACCGCCTGCCCAACCGGTGCGCGGTGCGTGACGACCTGCGCAAGAAGCGGTGTCGGACTGGACAGCCTGCTGTCTTGCATCGAGTCGATCCTGCTTGGAGAATTGCATCATGTGACGCTGCTGCTTCCGTATGGAGAGGCGGGCGCGTTGGAGCGTCTGCACGAACAGGCGCAGGTGTTGAAAACCGACTATACCGCTGAGGGCGTGGAGATCGAGACGATCTGCTCGGAGACGCTTTATGGAAAGCTGCGCCGGTATGTAAAGGAGCAGACGCCATGACGGAATATTTGGTGCCGACGAAGGATGCCGACGCCGAATTTATCGAGCGGCGCTCGCGATTTATCGGGCATATCTTCCGCACCGAAACGGAGCAGGAGGCGCTTGCGCGGCTGAAGCAAATGCGCGAAAAATACTGGGATGCGACGCACAATGTCTACGCCTATATTATTAAAGACGGCGCAACACGCTTTTCTGACGACGGAGAGCCGGGCGGCACGGCGGGAATGCCTGTTTTGCAGGTGCTGCAGCGCGAGGGGATCTTCAATGTGACCTGCGTCGTCACCCGTTATTTTGGCGGCATCTTACTCGGTGCAGGCGGCTTGGTGCGCGCCTATGCGCACAGCGCGAAAATCGGCTTAGACGCTGCGGGGCGTTCCATGAAGCGCGTGTGGACGAATGTCTATCTGCCGTGCCCCTATAGCTGGTATGAGCGGTTGAAGCTTGAAATTACAGCGTTCGGCGGCATCATCAAGAATACCGATTTTGGCGCGGATGTCAGCTTTGACCTTTTGCTTCCGGAGGCACAGACCCGGCCGTTTCTTGCCCGTGTGTTTGATCTCTCAGCGGGGACGATAGAAGGACTTATCGGTGACAGTGAATATCGGGATTTTCCGATCGAGGTGAATGGATGATGCTCCAAATTGACGACACACTGCGCTTGCGTCGATATGACGGGTTCTGTGAATTTGCGTTGCCGTGGTATCTTGACGCGCATACGATCTGGATGGTCGACCACCGAACCACGCCTTACGACTTAACGCTGTTAAAAAGAATGTATACCTACCTTGACAAAAAGGGAGAACTGTATTTCATTGAGCTTTTTTGCGATGGTACATATATCCCGGTCGGGGATGTCACGCTTTGTCGGGATGATCTTCCCATCGTGATCGCGCCCGGTTTCCAGGGCAGAGGAATCGGAAAGCGCGTCCTCCTCGGGCTGATCCGGGAGGCAAAAAGCAGAGGTTGGGATCATCTTGCGGTAGAGGAAATCTATTGCGACAATATTGCTTCGCAGCGTTTGTTTGAAGGCTGCGGTTTTCAAAAAACGGCTGCAACCAAAGACGGCGCCTGTTATCGACTTTGTTTCCGAACGGAGGAAAAGCTATGATGATCAGAGAGCGGTTAGAGCAGGAGGAACACATTCGATTCTCGGAAAAAGCGCAGTTTTCTGATGCCTCTCGTGGACGCCCTCGGGTGGAGCCGGAGACGGAAAACGATGTGCGCACCTGCTATCAACGTGATTCCGACCGTATTCTGCACAGCAAATCCTTTCGCCGTCTGATGCACAAGACACAGGTCTTTTTGCAGCCGGAGGGAGACCACTACCGCACACGCATGACCCATACCTTAGAGGTTGCGCGGATTGCCCGCACAATCACGCGGGCATTGCGGCTCAACGAGGATCTCGCCGAAGCAATTGCCTTCGGGCATGACCTCGGACATACGCCCTTCGGGCACGCGGGAGAGGTCGCGCTGTCGGAGGTTATAGGAAAGCCCTTCCGGCACAATGAGCAATCCCTGCGCGTGGTTGACTTTTTGGAAAAAAACGGTCAGGGGCTGAACCTGACCTACGAGGTGCGCATGGGCATTCTCGGCCATACGCGTTCGAGCCGTCTGCCGGAGACGCTGGAGGGGCAGATCGTCCGCAAGGCGGATCAGATTGCCTATATCAACCACGACATTGACGATGCCATGCGCGCGGGGATCTTGACCAACGCCGACATTCCCAAGGAAATATCCGATGTATTGGGAACCGATCACCGCGACCGGATCAATTCCCTTGTGACGGATATGATCTTTCATACGCTGGACTCAGGAACGCTGGGCATGACGGCGGAGGTTGAGAAAGCGATGGAAGCGCTGCGCAGCTTTATGTTTGAACGCGTCTATAAAAACCCCGTCGCCAAGGGCGAAGAGATAAAGGCGCGGCGCATTTTACAGCAGCTTTATGAATATTACAGCAAGCATCCCGAGGCGATTCCGGCGGATTTCCAGCCGCAGATCGACTTTGAAGGGATGGAACGCGTCATCTGCGATTATATCGCGGGTATGACGGATAAATACGCCATGTACAAATACGATGAGCTGTTCATCCCGACAGCATGGCAGGTGCGGGGATAGAAAGGGGTAAGACGGATGGCATTTCCCTCTGCGTTTCTTGACGAACTGAATAACCGCAACCCGATTGAGGAGGTCGTGGGGCAGTATGTCGCCTTGACGCGCAAGGGCAGCAACCTTTTCGGGCTTTGCCCCTTCCATGGAGAGAAGACTGCTTCCTTCTCCGTTGCGCCCGAGAAGGGGATATACTACTGCTTTGGCTGCCACAAGGGCGGCGGTGTCATCAACTTCATCATGGAGATCGAAAACCTCAGCTATCCTGATGCGGTGCGTTTTTTGGCAAAGCGCGCCGGGCTTGAGGTGCCGGAGGATGGCACAAATCAGTCGCAGTACAAGAAAAAGGAACGGCTATGGGCACTGTGTAAGGAGAGCGCGCGTTTTTTCAACGAGCAGCTCCGCACGCCCAATGCGGGTGAGGTGCGGGCGTATATAGCCAAGCGCGGACTTTCTCCTTCGACCGTGACGCGCTTCGGACTTGGGTTCGCGCCGAACACATGGAGCGCGCTGTTAGACGCAATGACGGCGAAGGGTTTTACCAAAGAGGAGCTTTACGATGCCGGACTTGTCCTGCAAAACCGAGAAAAGGGCACCTTTTACGACCGCTTCCGAAATCGTCTGATGTTTCCGATCATTGATGTGCGCGGAAATGTGATCGGCTTCGGCGGACGCGTCATGGATGATTCTACACCGAAATATCTCAATTCCCCCGAGACGATTATTTTTAATAAACGACGAAACCTTTTTGCGATGAATATCGTCAAAAAGAGTAAGCAGGGCTTTATCATTCTAACCGAGGGCTACATGGATGCCATCGCGCTACACCAGTACGGGTTTGACTGCGCGGTCGCGTCCCTCGGCACCTCGCTGACACAGGAGCACGCGGACATGCTGTCCAAATATACAAACGAGATCGTGCTGACCTATGACGGCGACGCTGCCGGACAGAACGCGACACAGCGCGCGATCCCGATGCTGGAAAAGACGGGGTTACGCGTGAAGGTGCTGCGGATGCAGGGCGCTAAGGATCCAGACGAATTTTTGAAAAAATTCGGCGCGGATCGCTTCAAGCTCCTTCTGGAAGGCTCGGAGAATCAGGCGGAGTATCGCCTGCGCTCGCTGCGGATGAAGTTTGATCTTACGACGGACGAGCAGAAAGTGGAGTTTGCCAAGCAGGCGGCAGAGCTGATTTCGACCTACTCGACCGCCGTTGAGCGCGAAATCTACGGCGTAAGGGCAGCGGAGATGGCGGGATTATCCCCTGAGGTCATGAAGCTGGAGATTGGCAAGGCATTCAAGCGTCGTGTGGCAACGGAGAAAAAAACGCAGGAGAAGCGGGATTTGGAGATTGCCGCCGCAAGGCAGCCCAGAGCGCGCGAGCTGCACTATGACAACGTACGCTCAGCGATGGCGGAGGAGGGCGTGTTACGGATGCTGCTGCGGGAACCCGCGCTGTTTGATCGCATCGGCGGTCTGACGGAGGAGGAGTTTTCCGTGCCGATGTTCGGTAAGGTCTTCTCCGTGTGGCTGGAGCGGCATTTCGAGGATCTTCCGCTCGATTTGGCGTGCCTTGCCGAAGGACTGACCTCAGCCGAAATGTCGCATTTGACAGGGGTACTGCAAAAGCAGGACGCGCCTTTGTCGGAGGATGCGTTTGATGACTGCGTCCGCATCATTCGAGAAGAACACCGTCATGCGCAGGTAAGCGATGCAAGCAGCCTTCGGGCAATGCAGGAGAGCCTGCGCAAGAAGAAAGGATATGGAGGTACATAGCATGGACGAGATGCAACAGGAGATGCGGCTGCATGAAAAGCTGCAGCTGCTTTTGCAGAATGCGAAAAAAGAGAAGCGGATCGCATCGAAAGACCTGATCGACGCGTTGGAATCCATTGACGCGGATGAACAGCAGACCGACATGATTTATGAAGCTTTGGAAGCTGCCGGTGTCGAGATTGATGTCTCCGATGTCGTGGAAATGCTGACAAAGCCGGACGATATGGCACCCAGCGAAGAGGAATTGGAGCTGATCGAAGAGGAGAAGCTCATTGATACCGAGGAGATCTCCGACGCGATGAGCGTCAACGATCCCGTCCGTATGTACCTCAAGGAGATCGGAAAGATCCCGCTTTTGACAAGCGAGGAGGAGACGGAGGTCGCCAAACGGCTTGCCGAGGGCGATGAAGCGGCGCATAATACAATGGTTGAGGCAAACCTGCGTCTGGTCGTCTCAATTGCAAGGCGCTATGTCGGCAGGGGACTGCCCTTCCTTGACCTGATCCAAGAGGGCAACCTCGGACTGATTAAGGCGGTCGGAAAGTTTGACTATACGAAGGGCTACAAGTTCTCCACCTATGCGACATGGTGGATTCGACAGTCCATTTCCCGCGCAATTGCCGATCATGCCCGTACCATTCGCATTCCCGTGCATATGGTTGAGACCATCAACCGCGTTTCCCGCGCACAGCATGAGCTGCTGCAGGAGCTTGGCAGAGATCCGTCTTCGGAGGAGATTGCCCAAAGACTGCATATTTCCACAGAAAAGGTCGATGAGATCTTACGCGTTGCCCAAGAGCCGATTTCCCTAGAGACACCTGTAGGAGAGGAGGATAACAGCCATCTCGGTGACTTTATTCAGGACGAGGATGCATCTGAGCCTGCCGATGTGGCTTCCTACGCAATGCTGCGCGAGCAGCTTGCAGGCGTCTTAAAAACGCTGACACCGCGTGAGGAAAAGGTTCTCTGCCTGCGCTACGGTCTGATCGACGGCAAGATGCATACGCTCGAGGAGGTTGGCGACGAATTTGAAGTTACGCGCGAACGTATTCGCCAAATTGAGGCAAAAGCGCTCCGAAAGCTGCGCCATCCCTCGCGTTCAAAGATTCTCAAAGACTTTCTGAATTGAGTTCTGAAAAAATTTTTCTTGACATTATCAAAAAAAATCGTATCATATAGGAAGAAAGACACAGAATACTGTGGAGGGAAAGAAAATGTACGAGAGAATCAGAACCTACCTTTCCGAGCAGCTTGACATCCCCGTTGAGGAAATGAGCCGCGATACGACCTTTGAGAGTCTGCACCTCGATTCCTTGGATATGGTCGAAATGGTCATGGATATGGAGGAGGAGCTTGGCGTCGATTTTGAGATGGAAGGCGATATGAAGCTGGAAACCATCGGTGACCTTGCGGACTTCATTGAGGATAAGCTGTCAGAAATCGAATAAGCAATATCTACATAGCTTCGACCTGTGACAAGGTCGCACTAGTCGGGGAGATAGCGGTGCCCTGTTACCTGCAATCCGCTACAGCAGGGATGAACTCCCGCACCCGGGTCTGTGCTGTATCGCCTGTCCGCGTAAGTGGTGTTGAGGGATCGGTCTCGCGCAACGAGCTCCCGTGAACCATGTCAGGCGGGG